>SXLB01000074.1 GCA_005777825.1 Methylotenera sp.
CAGCATAAAAAACGCCACCAATCCGCGCGTGACGTAGCCACCAAAGTTCAATGGCTGGGCTTGTTCGTGTCGATTAAGTAACCAATTTTTCATGCGGCTGTATGCATTTATAGGCTTAGTTGTTTAAGCAAGGCTTGCGTGGTTGGCCGCACCCCACGCCAGATAGCAAAGGCTTCAGCGGCTTGTTCTAGCAGCATGCCCAATCCATCGGCCACCAACGCGCCACAACGCTTAGCCTGCTGCATAAACGGCGTTTCACGGCCGTACATCATGTCGTAGGCCAAACAATCGGGGGCAAAAATGCTGTCGGGGATGGCCAATGGGCTGCCGCTCAAACCGGCCGAGGTGGCATTAATCACAATGTCAAAAGCGCCTTCGCCTAATTCATCCAGGGAGATAGCCTGCAATTTAGTCGAGGTGGCCGCCACCTTGCTTAACATTGCTTGTGCCTTATCCAAGCTGCGATTGGTGATAACCAATAAGCTGGGCTTAGCCGCCAATATCGGTTGCAACACCCCTTCGGCTGCCCCACCTGCGCCAATTAAAAGCACACGCTTGCCGGCAAATTCACATTGTTTATTGAGTTGTATGTCGCGTACCAAACCGGCTCCGTCGGTGTTGTCCGCCACAATGCCTTCTGCCGTAAAACTTAAGGTGTTGGCCGCACCGGCCGCCATGGCCCGCTCGCTTCGCTGATCCGCCATGTCGTAGGCAGCAAATTTAAACGGCACAGTCACGTTGACGCCTTTGTAGCCTAGCTTAATCAGGGCTTGCACGGCGCCAGCGAAGTCATCCAGTGGCGCCAGTATGGCTTCATACGCCATGGCTTGCCCCGTTTGTTTAGCAAACTCGGTATGTATCAAAGGCGATTTGCTGTGCGCAATCGGGTTGCCTATGACCGCGTAGTGATCGATCATGCTTTAGTTAGACCAAGGCAAATTGGCGTGCTTCCAACCATTGATGGTGGTGCGCTGTTTTAATTCATTGGCCTCGCCCTCAAAGCCCTCGAGGATGTTGTAAGCTTGGGCATAGCCCAACTGTTCAGCCAACACGGCGGCATTGTGTGAGCGGCCACCGGTGCGGCAGAGAAATAGCACGGTTAAATCTTTATCGACATGGGCAAGCAATTGCTCGGCAAACTGCTCGTTTTTAACCATACCGGGGTAAAACGCCCACTCTATATTTAGGGCGTTGGGCACGCGACCGACTAACTCTAACTCGGCCTTAGTGCGCACGTCTACCAACAGCGCTTTTGCGTTGGCCTGTAAGATGGCGTAGGCTTCGGACGGCGTCAATGCCCCAAGATAGGGAAAGCTGTTGTCTAAACTGCGTTGCTTTGCGGATTGCAATATGCCTTGTACTTGACTCATAAGCCCACCCTTTATTTTTTGTGAATGATGCGGCCATTGCGTATAAAGCATAGGCTGGCATTTCAATTTTACTTACCATGAAATTATAGCCGGATTGCATAAAAAACCAGCCCCCTGCCATGCGATAAATTGATGCACTTTAATGGTGCAATAATTAAGGTGATTGCACTTCATTGGTGCCTATTGCTGAGCGTGATTTTAACACTTAGGTAAAAAAGCCGGCTTTTGGTCTTTTCAGCTTGGCACGTTTCCTGCTAATCTAGCACGTTGAAAACTTTGTAATTTTTTACAGTTAAGAATTTGTTTTATCTATTCCACACCATACCTTAGGAGATTTTGATGTCAGTGGCTAATGTAATGAAAATGGTAAAAGAAAACGACATTAAATTTGTTGATTTTCGTTTCACCGATACGCGCGGCAAAGAACAGCATGTAACCGTACCGGTTTCTGCATTTAACGAAGATAAATTCACCGAAGGCCATGCCTTTGATGGCTCTTCAATCGCTGGCTGGAAAGGCATTCAAGCCTCAGACATGCAATTAATGCCAGATCCAAGCACGGCTAACATCGACCCATTCATGGACGAGCCTACATTGATCCTAACTTGCGATGTAGTGGACCCAACAGACGGCAAAGGTTACGACCGTTGTCCACGTAGCTTGGCTAAACGTGCTGAAGCTTACTTAAAAGCCAGCGGTATCGGTGACACGGCTTACTTTGGTCCTGAACCAGAATTCTTCATTTTTGATTCCATCGAGTGGGACGTGAGCATGAGTGGTAGCTCAGTGCGCATCAACTCAGAAGAAGCGGCTTGGTCTACAAAAGACAAATTCGAAGGCGGCAACACTGGCCACCGTCCAGGTGTTAAAGGCGGATACTTCCCAGTGCCACCAGTCGATTCATTGCAAGACGTGCGTTCTGCTATGTGTATCGCGCTTGAAGAAATGGGCGTGCCAGTTGAAGTGCACCACCATGAAGTGGCCACAGCCGGTCAATGTGAGATCGGTACACAGTTCAGCACGTTGACAAAACGTGCAGACTGGACACAAATCCTTAAATACGTGGTGTTAAACACCGCCCACGCTTACGGCAAAACAGCTACTTTCATGCCAAAACCATTCGCTGGCGATAACGGTTCAGGCATGCACGTTCACCAATCCATTTGGAAAGACGGTAAAAACTTATTCGCTGGTAACGGCTACGCTGGTTTGAGCGATTTTGCGCTTTACTACATTGGCGGCATCATCAAGCACGCTAAAGCATTGAACGCGATCACCAACCCAGGTACTAACTCATACAAACGCTTGGTACCGCACTTTGAAGCGCCGGTTAAATTAGCTTACTCAGCTAAAAACCGCTCTGCTTCTATCCGCATCCCATTTGTGCACTCTGACAAAGCACGCCGCGTTGAAGCACGCTTCCCGGATCCAATTGCTAACCCATACTTGGCATTCAGCGCCTTGATGATGGCGGGTCTAGATGGCGTACAAAACAAGATCCACCCAGGCGAGCCAGCGACTAAAGACTTGTACCATCTTCCACCAGAAGAAGATGCAATGATCCCAACCGTGTGTGCCTCTCTAGAAGAAGCCTTGGCTAACCTAGACAAAGACCGTGAGTTCTTAACCCGCGGCGGTGTGTTCACCAACGATTGGATAGACAGCTACATTGCCTTAAAAATGGAAGAAGTAAACAAACTACGCATGACTCCGCACCCAGCTGAGTTTGGTTTGTACTACTCTTGCTAAGTTAAAATAAGCTAGATAAAAAGGGGCGAATCATCGCCCCTTTTTTATTGCTCGCTATAGGGTGAGCTCACTCGATTTAATCGAATTGCCTAGGCCTAACAACTGCTCTACACTACAAACATGATAAAAAATTCTCGCCTAATCTGCATTAGCATCCTCGTCTTCACACTGTTTGCAGGCCCGGTGTTGGCCGACATCTACAAACACACGGATGCCAACGGG
>SXLB01000006.1 GCA_005777825.1 Methylotenera sp.
CCTATGACCAAAGCGGCCGCCATGGCGTATATGTAGAAGTCGTAAAACTCAATGGCGGTGCCGATAAAGCTGGCAAAGGCAATCTGTGAATTGGAGGCGGTTTTTTGGTTAGGGCTAGGGTGCAATGTTGGCCGACTTTCATTTTAAAATTTAGCGGGGCTTAAGCCATTATACAAAGTTTTGCTTTATATCCTGCCAGCCGCAAATTTAAGTTTTCCGGCACCGTATTTGCGTATAAAATAGGCAACTCGGCGTTAATAATGCAAAGCAAACGACTCGCAGTGAAAATCGGCCACCACCAACTCAAGAATAACCTCGTTGTAGCACCCATGGCAGGCGTGACGGATAGACCTTTCCGTCAGTTGTGCAAGAAAATGGGCGCGGGTTTGGCGGTGACGGAAATGGTGACGTCCAATTCGCTCTTGTACGGCAGCGAAAAAACTCTACGCCGCGCCAATCACCAAGGCGAAGTCGATCCCATCTCCGTGCAAATTGCCGGCGCCGACCCAAAAATGATGGCGGAAGCCGCCAAGCACAATGTGGACAATGGCGCGCAAATCATAGACATCAACCTGGGCTGCCCGGCCAAGAAAATTTGCAACGTCATGGCCGGTTCGGCTTTGCTAAAAGACGAGCCCTTGGTAGCGCAAATTCTGCGTGCCGTGGTCAATGCCGTGGACGTGCCGGTCACATTGAAAATACGCACCGGTTGGGATAAACACAACCGCAACGCCGTGCAAATTGCCAAGATGGCTGAAGACTTAGGCGTGCAAGCCTTAGCCATGCACGGCCGCACCCGCGCTTGTTTGTATACCGGCGATGCCGAGTACGACACCATCGCCGCGGTCAAGCAAGCCATTCGTATTCCGTTAATCGCTAACGGCGACATCACCAGCCCAGAAAAAGCCAAATTCGTGTTGGATTACACCGGCGCCGATGCCGTCATGATAGGCCGTGCCGCCCAAGGCCGTCCTTGGATATTCCGCGAGATAGACCATTACCTGAAAACCGGTGAGCATTTACCTGCACCGGAAGTGAGCGAGATCCGCACTGTGATGTTGGCGCACTTGCACGATTTATACGATTTTTATGGCGAACTGACCGGCATGCGCATGGCGCGCAAGCACATTTCTTGGTACACCAAAGGCCTCAAAGACTCGGCCAACTTTCGCCACAACATGAATACCTTGCAGACCATCCCTTTGCAATTGTCTGCTATCGATGCATTTTTTGATCATTTACAAAGCCGCGACCACCGCTTGCAATACGACGAGGACGACAGTATTGAAACCGTGGGCTTGGCGCTAAAGGTGGCCTAATGGACGAATGCGATATCACAAAAGGCACGGTGCACAATTGCCAAATTGCCAACAGCGTCAAAAGCTCGTTGGATCAATATTTTAAAGACCTGGACGGTCAGCCGCCGCACGCCTTATACGACATGGTGTTGGCCTGCATAGAAAAACCGCTATTGGAATACACCTTGCATTATGCCGGCGGCAACCAAAGCAAGGCCGCCGAAATATTGGGTTTAAATCGCAATACCTTGCGTAAGAAAATGCAGCAGTATCACATCGAGTAGTCGATTCGATCTTTTTTATTCTTTTTAACATCATCAGAGTTTTCACATGGCAACCATTAAACGCGCGCTAATCAGCGTGTCAGATAAAACCGGTATCGTAGAATTAGCCCAGGCCTTAAGCCAATTAAAAGTCGAAATTTTATCCACAGGTGGCACCGCCAAGCTGTTTCGTGAGCAGGGCATACCTGTGGTGGAGGTCAGTGATTACACCGGCTTCACCGAAATGCTTGATGGCCGAGTCAAAACCCTGCATCCAAAAGTGCACGGCGGCATATTGGGTAGACGCGACTTGCCTGAGCACGTGGCGGCCATGCAAGCAGCCAATATTCCCAATATCGACATGGTGGTGGTGAATTTATACCCGTTTGAAGCGACCGTCGCTAAAGCCGATTGCACGCTGGAAGACGCCATAGAAAATATAGACATCGGTGGCCCGGCCATGGTCCGTTCTGCCGCTAAAAACTGGAAAGACGTGGCCGTGTTAACCGATGCCAGCCAATACGCCGATGTCATCGCTGAATTGCAACGCACTGGCGGCGCCGTCAGTCAGGCCACGCAGTTTGCTTTATCGGTGGCGGCGTTCAACCGCATCAGCAATTACGATGGCGCGATCAGCGATTACTTATCGTCCTTTAATGCCGATGGCACACGCTGTGGTTTCCCGGCGCAAAGCAACGGCCGCTTCGTTAAGTTGCAAGATTTACGTTACGGTGAAAACCCGCACCAACAAGCGGCTTTTTACCGCGACCTTTACCCGGCACCGGGCTCCTTGGTAACCGCCACGCAATTGCAGGGTAAGGAGTTGAGCTACAACAACATCGCCGATGGCGACGCGGCATGGGAAGCGGTGAAATCCTTTAACAGCACGGCCTGCGTTATTGTTAAGCATGCCAATCCTTGCGGTGTGGCGCTCGGTGCCCATGCCTTAGAAGCCTACAGCAAAGCTTTCCAAACCGACCCTAGCAGTGCCTTTGGCGGCATCATAGCCTTCAATTGCACGGTGGACAAAGCCGCAGCCGAAGCGGTCAGCAAGCAGTTTGTCGAGGTTTTGATTGCGCCCGATTACAGCGCCGATGCCTTGGCTATTTTTGCCGCCAAAGCCAACGTGCGGGTCTTGAAAATTGCCTTAGCCAAAGGGGGCGACACGGCCTGGCAACAAGGCCGTAATGCTTACGATAGCAAGCGTGTGGGCTCCGGTTTACTTATCCAAACAGCGGACAACCATGAAATCAGCGCGGCCGATTTAAAAGTGGTCAGTAAAAAACAAGCCACCCCACAACAAATGGCCGACATGCTGTTTGCTTGGCGCGTGGCCAAATACGTGAAATCCAACGCCATCGTGTTCTGTGGCAACGGCATGACTTTAGGCGTGGGCGCCGGTCAAATGAGCCGAGTCGACAGCACGCGCATCGCCGCGATTAAGGCACAAAATGCCAATTTAAGCCTTAAAAATTCAGTAGTGGCTTCCGATGCCTTCTTTCCATTCCGTGATGGTATAGACGTGTTGGCCGAAGCCGGTGCCAGCTGCGTGATCCACCCGGGTGGCAGCATGCGCGACGAAGAAGTGGTGGCGGCTGCAGACGAACACGGCTTGGTCATGGTAGTGACCGGCATACGGCATTTTAGGCATTAAGGGCAGCAGCATGAAAATACTGGTCATAGGGGGAGGCGGCCGCGAGCACGCCTTAGCTTGGAAAGTGGCACAAAATAAAGCGGTCAGCCGCATTTTTGTGGCGCCGGGCAATGCCGGTACGGCGCTTAATCCGGACATGGTAAACGTGCCGATTAGCAGCGTGCCTGACTTATTAAAATTTGCCCAAGACGAGGGCATCTACCTCACCATCGTTGGCCCAGAAGCCCCCCTAGCAGCGGGCGTGGTCGATGCCTTTAAAGCGGCCAACTTAAAAATATTTGGCCCGACTAAATTGGCCGCGCAGCTAGAAGGCTCTAAAGACTTTGCCAAGGCCTTCATGTTGCGCCACGGCATTCCAACCGCGGCCTATGCCACGTTTACCGATGCCAAACTCGCGCACGATTACGTGAATGAGCAGGGTGCCCCCATCGTCATTAAAGCCGACGGCTTAGCAGCCGGCAAAGGCGTGGTAGTAGCCATGACCGCTAGTGAGGCGCACGACGCCATCGACGCCATGTTGTCCGACAACAAATTAGGCAGTGCCGGTGCCCGCGTGGTCATAGAAGAATTTTTAACGGGCGAAGAAGCCAGCTTTATCGTC
>SXLB01000075.1 GCA_005777825.1 Methylotenera sp.
CTTGGTTAGAAGAAAATCTGCAAGCCGTGGCCTCATTCAACCCCGCCATGCCAGCGCAAGACGTGGCGCACACCTTGGTGGATTTAAGTGCGGAATCGGTCTACGCGGCCTTAAAAAGGCACTGCCCAACGGTGGATGAAGTCTACTTATGCGGCGGCGGCGCGCGCAATCAACTGTTAGTCACGAAACTGCAAAGTCTGCTTGGCCCTATTCCATGCAAACTGACTGACAGCTTGGGCATAGGCGTGGACTGGGTGGAAGCGATAGCCTTTGCCTGGCTAGCCAAACAATGTTTAGAGAAAAAAACCGCGAATCTAGCGCCCGTCACTGGTGCAAGCGGTGCACGAATTTTGGGCGCGATTTATCAACATTAATCGGGCAAAAGCCAACTAAATCAAGCTTGGGCAGTTTTCCCTATGCAAGTAAGCCTGCGATTACAGTATAATTATTTTCACCAAATAACCTGCAAGTATCCATCTCATGACCAAACCGACTAAAGCCACGATTACTTTCGACAACGGTGCTGCGCCCATTGAATTGCCTATGCTATCGGGCAGCTTGGGCAACGACGTGATAGACATACGCAGCCTAGGTAAGCACGGTGTGTTCACTTATGACCCAGGCTTTATGTCAACGGCGGCCTGCAACTCGGATATCACCTTTATTGATGGGGAAAAAGGCCTGCTTTACTACCGCGGCTACCCCATTGAACAACTGGCTGAGCATTGCAACTTCATGGAAGTGTCTTATTTGCTGTTGCACGGTGAACTGCCCAATGCCGAGCAAAAACAGCAATTCACCAACACCATCAATGGCAGCACCATGCTGCACGATCAGCTTAGCAATATTTTTCGCGGCTTTAGGCGCGATGCCCACCCCATGGCGGTTATGGTTGGGGTGGTCGGTTCCTTGTCGGCGTTTTACTTCGATGCCATGGATATCCGCGATGCTAAACACCGTGAAATTTCCGCGCATCGCCTATTGGCTAAAGTGCCGACCATAGCCGCGTGGAGCTTTAAATACAATTTGGGTCAGCCGTTTATGTACCCGCAAAATCATTTGAATTACGCCGAAAACTTCATGCACATGATGTTTGCTACGCCCTGCGAAAAATACGTGCCTAACCCAGTTTTGGCCAAGGCATTCGAGCGCATTCTGATTTTGCATGCCGATCACGAACAAAACGCCTCGACCAGTACCGTGCGTTTAGTGGGTTCCAGTGGCGCCAATCCTTACGCCTGCATTTCAGCCGGCATCGCCTCACTCTGGGGGCCCGCGCACGGCGGTGCCAATGAGGCAACGCTAACCATGCTAGAAGAAATAGGCGACGTGACACGCATAGGCGAATTCATCAAACGGGCAAAAGATAAGAACGACACCTTTCGCCTCATGGGCTTTGGCCACCGCGTTTACCGTAACATGGACCCGCGCGCCAAAATCATGCGCACTACCTGCCACGAAGTGCTCGATGAGTTAGGCTTGCATGACGACCCAATGTTTAAACTGGCCATGGAGCTGGAAAAAATCGCGCTAGAAGACGAATACTTTGTTTCACGTAAACTCTATCCAAACGTGGATTTCTACAGCGGCATTGTCATGCGCGCCATGGGCATACCCAACTCTATGTTTACTGCCATTTTTGCTCTGGCCAGAACCGCCGGTTGGATAGCCCAATGGTCAGAAATGATTTCCGACGAAGAGCATAAAATTGGTCGACCTAGGCAGTTGTATAAAGGCGCCAGTCGACGCGACCTGCTGCCTATAGAACAACGCTAGAACGACAGACAATAAAAAAGCCAAGCATTGCTTGGCTTTTTTATTTATGCGCTGTTTAAACTGAAAAGGAAGAACCGCAACCGCAAGTGGTAGTGGCTTGTGGGTTACGAATGACAAATTGCGACCCTTGCAAACTGTCTTGGTAATCAATTTCCGCACCCATTAAATATTGCAAACTCATGGGATCAATTAATAAAGTCACGCTGTCTTTTTGTACTTGCGTGTCATCGTCGTTCACTTCTTCTTCAAAGGTGAAGCCGTATTGAAAGCCTGAGCATCCGCCGCCGCTAACAAACACGCGCAATTTAAGATCAGGCGAACCTTCTTCTTCTATCAACTCTTTTACTTTTTTGGCCGCGTTGTCAGTAAAAACCAATGGCGCAGGCATTTGTGCCATGTCTACTTCTTGCATATCCGTTACTGTGTTCATCTCGTACTCCTAAATTTCTCAATAAGCTCAATTCTAAATCAATCGAGGCCTCAAGCACCAGCCTAGTCTTTTGCCACGCCTAGTGGCCAACGTCTTCCAATACCGGCAAGTGCTCGCCCAAATACACCAACTTACCTTCTATCACTGCACCGGTATGCATTTCCAAGGATTTGTAATTCACGTCCCCTTTGATGCTGGCCTTGGCTTGCAGTTCAATAAACTGAGCGGCTTTAACATTGCCTATGACTTTACCATTGATGACAATTTTTGAGGCGGTCACCGATCCCTCTATGCTGCCGTGTTCACTTAAAATAAGTGTGCTGGCCTGATCGGCCGGCTCGGTCACATTGCCTTTAATCTGGCCGTCTACGCGCAAGCCGCCGGAAAAATGGATGTCGCCCTCAACCCGGGTATCGGCACCAATTAGAGTATCAATGCTATTTTGTACACGATTACTTTTCTTAAAAAACATAGTCTATTCCTATTTTAATCACTTAAGCTTAGTTTAATGGCATGCTCATGACACGGCTACCTAAAGCGTTTTTTATTTCCCAGCATGTTTTTATAAAACAATAAGTCTTCTTTAACCTTCATGTTTTCTTCTTGCACAAGATTTAACTCTTTATCAAGGTTACGTTGGGCCGCCTGTTCAATTTGCAACTGCCGCTCCAATTGGATGACTTTGGTTTGCAAACTTTGGTTGTCAAAATTAGTCTGCTTTAGCTTCTCGGCTAAATTTTCCCCGGCAGTAAATTGCCGGTAGGCCACAAAATAACCCAATCCTATAAATAAAGCCGCCATAGCCCATTGAAAATACCATGGTCGCTGCGAGCGAACCGCCACTTGTTTGGCGGTTAAGCCAAAATGCCTGCGAATTTTTCTTCTGACCGGTTTCATGGATGAGACGACCAAACTACGGCAACAGGGGCACAACGGCCAAGCCGGTGTGCTCAGGCAAGTCAAACATGATGTTCATGTTTTGTATGGCTTGACCCGCCGCGCCTTTAACCAAGTTATCTTGTACCACAACCAGCGTCAAATAACCCGCATCCGATTGTTTATGCAGGGCAATGCGAATTTGATTGGAGCCCCTAACCGACCGCGTTTCCGGTAACACCCCAGCTGGCAACACATCAACAAAATGCTCGTGCTGATAACGTTTTTCAAACAACGCTTGCAAATCCAACGACCGTGCTGAGTCAGACAGTTTAACGTAAAGGGTGGTGAGCATGCCCCGTATCATGGGAATTAAATGCGGCACGAAGATAAATTGCGGCGCTTGGCCAGCCAATTGAGTCAGTTGCGCGTGAATTTCCGGATGATGCCTATGGCCACTTAAGCCATAAGCCTTCATGTTATCACTGGATTCTGCGAACAAGGTGGCCACTTCGGCTTTCCTACCTGCACCAGAGACGCCGGATTTGGCATCGGCGATGATAGGCACGTTAAGATCAAGCAAGCCCTGCTCCAATAAGGGCGCTAAACCCAGCAAGACCGTAGTTGGGTAACAGCCTGGGTTGCCTATGATGTTGGCCGATTTAATTTTTTCCCGGTACAACTCCGGCAGGCCATACACCGCTTTTTTGAGTAGCGTTGGGCAGCCGTGTGGCATCTTGTACCAGTGTTCAAACACCGCTGTGTCCTGCAAACGGAAATCGGCCGCCAGGTCGATGACTTTAACCTTGGCATCCAATAAGGCCTGGGCTTGACTCATGGCCACGCCGTGTGGGGTAGCAAAAAACACCACATCGCACTGATCTAAATTGGCTTGCGCTGGGTCAGAAAAACACAAATCCACGTAACCGCGCAAACTGGGAAACATATCGGCAACCGCAAGCCCTGCGTCACCCCTGGAGGTGATGGCGGTGAGGCTGACATTGGGGTGCACGCTTAATAGCCTTAGCAATTCAACACCGGTATAGCCGGTGCCGCCAACGATGCCTATTTTTAATTTTTTATTGCTCACTTTTATCTCGCTCATAGCGCCATGATAACAAATCTTGTTGTCAAACAAACGGCTCCAGTAAAAATTGTCCGTAAAATAAAAAAGGCCGCTATCGCGGCCTTTTTTATTCTTAAGCGCTGAATATAAATATTAGCGTTTAGAGAATTGTTTACGACGACGCGCTTTGCGGAAGCCGACTTTTTTACGCTCAACTTCACGGGCATCGCGAGTTACGAAACCAGCGTTTGATAAGGCGCTTTTCAAGTTAGCATCAAAATCGATTAAGGCGCGAGTGATACCATGACGCACTGCACCAGCTTGACCAGACTCACCGCCGCCAATTACGTTTACCATGATATCGAAGCTGCTTAGATTGTTAGTCAACTCCAATGGTTGACGTAAAATCATACGTGCAGTCACGCGAGAGAAATACTCATCAACAGGTTTATCGTTTACAACGATGTTGCCTTTGCCTGTTTTCAAAAACACGCGCGCCACTGAACTTTTGCGGCGGCCTGTACCATAATTATATTTACCGATCATCTTTTATACCCTTAGATTTTCAATTCTTGCGGTTGTTGTGCCGCGTGGTCATGCGTGCTGCCTGCATAAACCTTCATTTTTTTGATCATTGCATAACCTAAAGGACCCTTAGGTAACATGCCTTTTACTGCTTTCTCTAAAGCACGGCCTGGGAAACGGTCTTGCATTTTTGCAAAAGTAGTGGTGCTGATGCCGCCTGGATAACCAGAGTGGCTGTGGTAAAGCTTACCGTCTGCTTTGTTACCCGTCACTTTTAATTTGTCGGCATTAATCACAACAATGTAATCACCGGTATCAACGTGAGGCGTATAAATAGTTTTATGTTTACCGCGTAAACGGTGCGCAACTGCGCTGGCTAAACGGCCTAGCACTAGATCCGTGGCATCAACCACAAACCAATCGCGCTTCACTTCATGAGATTTTGCTGAGAAGGTTTTCATTGTCTTATCAATACTATGGCTAAAAAAATTAAGAGGCGGATTTTATGCTGAAGCAAAGCAGTTTGTCAAACATTATGTGCAGCACAAACACGAATAATTGCAATTAGCTTGAATACGGGCTGGATTGAGCCGGCATTTTACCCCAAAGCAGGTCGCCAAGCAGGAATTTAAGTGCTCTTTAGCCACACAAAAAGGCATAAATTACAGGCTTTTAATGGCTTATGCTAGGATGGTCATGTCTCTTTTGTATGGCCGTCAATAACCGGCACGCACCGCCCACCTAAACCGAGCCTTAACCATTGCGATTTTTTTACTGTTACTGTTGGCTAGCTATGCCCAACTCAGTACGGCCATCGGCCTGGCTGATCTTGAGCTTAAATCTCACTTAGGCGAAACGCTCAAGGCGCAATTATCGGTGGTCGACCTGCCGCCCAATGCCGATGTCAGTTGCTTTAGCGTCGACGACTTGAGCGAAACAGGCCAAGCGCAAAAAATCAACCTTAGCTTGCAAGGCAAGCTTAACGGCCTGCAACTTTTATTAAGCAGTGCCGAGGTGTTGCTCGAGCCCATCGTCAACTTACGCTTAAGTTATAGCTGCGAGCCAAAATTGGAGCGGGACTACACCTTATTACTGGACCCCGCCCCCAAGCAAGCACTGAGCAGCCAACAGGAGGCAGTGGATACCATGCCTATGGCCGCCTATGAAGC
>SXLB01000007.1 GCA_005777825.1 Methylotenera sp.
AGCTTAAAGCGCAAAAACACCAAATGCGTATTGGCCACATCGGTCTCGCAATAATTGCGTATCTCATCAATCTTGCCGGCTTTGTAGGCATCCCAAACCTTGCTGCCATCCATGCCCAATTTACCGGGGAAGCCACACAGCTTAGCCACGTCGTCTAAGGGTGCGTTAGCCCGTGCATTAAACATGGCCATGACGTCCATTAAATCCAAGTGACGCGTGTGATAGCGGCTGATGTAGTTATTCCACTTGAAGTCTTTGTCGTCTTCACCCAAGTCCCAATAGCGTGCCGCATTGATGCCGTGCATCAAGCCACGGTAATGCAACACCGGCAGGTCAAATCCGCCACCATTCCACGACACGATTTGCGGGGTGTATTTATCAATGCCGTCAAAAAAGCGCTGGATGATTTCCGCCTCACTCGATTGCGCGTCACCCAAAGTCCACACTTTGAAATGGTTGCCTTCCCGCATGGCACAAGAAATGGCGCAGATGCGATGCAGGTGTAGGGCTAAAAAATCCGTGCCGTTTTGCTGACGGCGTTGATGAAAAGCGATGTTAGCCACCTCTTCATCCGACAAATCGGCCGGCAGGTCGTGTAGCTTACGCAAGCCATCGGTATCGGGGATGGTTTCTATGTCAAAGACTAAACTTGGTGTCATTTTTTCACCCAAGCGCTGCCGCTTTCGTAATACCAACCCGCTTGCGCCTTATCTATCCATCGCCCAGCAAAGGTATTTTGAATCTCGCCACGCCATTCTGGGTGACCATTGCCGGCAGCTATTTCTTTATACAGGGCGAGCCGATCGTTATTTTCTGCGGCGACCAAGGCATTGATACCCTGCCTGTCTTTTAATGGAACAGCGCTTGTGTCACGCAAGGCGATCAAGCCGTCTTTGGTTAACCCTACGGCGCCACTGGCGTAGTGGGGAGCCAACTGAGTGTGACGCGCTTGCATGCTGTTTTTAAGTGCGCTGACGGCGGGCGTAGCGACATCCAAATCGGCGGCGGCCTGCGCCCAAGTGGCGAAGCACAGCAAACCTACTAACACGATGCTTTTAATACCATGGATATTGCTCTTATTTAACACGCCTCTCATTTTGCTGCCCCTTCTTGCTTAGGCGCAGGCGCTGCGTCTTGCAAACGCCATACGTCATCGATGATTTTATCAGCGGCTTTCTCTGCCGCCGCCGCCGGAAAATAAATGTTGATGGTCACGCAGGCGGATAAGCTTAAGCCTACAACCAATGTGATGACTGCTTTTTTCATGTTCACTTCCCTTATACTTTGCCCACGCCGTTTAATGATGCTGCGACTGCGCGGCTATTGAATAACCGCCTTGCTGTTGCCATCGGTAATGCGTTTGATTCTGGCCAACAAATCCGACCAGCTAATACGCTGGGTATAGCCATTGACGTTCACCGCTGGCAGACCTTGGCCTTTGACTATCACGTAGCCTATGGTATTGCTTTCCACGCCGGCCATCTCACAGACATCTTGCCGTAATTTGCAGCTTAAGCCTATCTTATCGTAGTTAAATTCTTTAAAAAATTGTAAAAAAGTCCGCTGCACGGCGGCGGCCGTGCCTTCGCCACCCAAGGCCGTGATGTTTTCCACCGCGCGCTGGGATATTTTCTTAAGCTGTTTGCCCGGGCTGGTTCGAATCGAGGCATCCAAGTAGACCGGCTTCCAATTTTCCAACTGCATGTTTTGCACGTCGCCGTCTAATTTGCCTTCTATCCGACCAAAGCTATAGGTGCGAGTGAGTACGCCCAGGTCCAATTGACGCATGCTTAAATCGGCGTATAAGCGCGGCACCACACCCAAGGGGTCGTCGATTTTCAAATTACTCATGCCGACCGTGCCATTAAACACATTGAAGGTCATGGCGCCATTCATGAGCAACTGCTTGTCGGCGTAACTGACTTGCGGCACTTGCCCAGAAATCTTACCTTGCATGCTAGGCCAACCGAGCGCTTGGCTAAATTCCGCCATGCTAATCGGCGTGAGATTCATGCTGACGTGCCAATACCCTAGTCCATCAATAATCGCCGCTGACAGGTCGGTGAAGTTAAGCGCGCCATCCAGCAAAGGCAAGCTAAGTTTAGGCGCACTCAATGCATAACGGTTAATCTGCGCCTGCAATTGCGTTTTAGCCAAAGGCAGCTTGAGCACATGACCGGAGGCATACGACACCGACTGCGTTTTAACCTGATCGTAATCCCATGGCAGATGCGCTTGCAGCTGCCTAAAGGCAAATTTACCCTTATTGTCACGGATGTCTGTATCGCGCAGCGTTAACTCAAAGCTTTTGGGCTGACCGTCTTTTAGCTCAAATTGCCAATCGGCTTGGCCAGTCACCGCTAAATCACCAAACACCGACTTCTCTGCCATGGGCTTCAAGAACACCGCGTACAAGCCGGCAAAATCCACATTCTTAGCACTGATGTTGGCATCCTCAAGCCGACCCGTCAGCGTGTTCATGCGCCCTGCCACCGACACGCGGCCCACGCCATTGACTAGTAAATTGGCTTTATCCACCCACAACAGATCGTCGACAAAACGGCCATTGATGTCCAATTGGTTGCCGGCTTTAGCAAAATAAAACGGCTGCCAATAAAGCTCACCGGTATCCCAGCGCAGCAGACCCTGCCAAGCCCAACCACCTTGCGAAGGCCTGGCTGACAAGCTGATTTGACCGCTTAATTTATCCCCCGCATGCAAGCCAGACGCATCACTAAATTGCGCGTCGCTGAAGCGCAAATCGGCCGCCAACTGCTCAGGTTGAATGTTGGCCCGCAAGGAGAACGGCATCTGAATTTGCTTAGCCTGCAATTGGCCATTTAGGCAGTCTATCTGCCCGGCTTCCGTCATTGCCAGGCGGCCACAACTAAGGCTAAAAGGAACATAGCCGGTCGATTGCTGGCCTTGTGCTTTCGGCTTTAATGCCATTGTGGGTTTTATTTGGGCTTTTAAGCTTAATCTAGGCGTTTCGCCTTGCCAGTCCAGCTTAAGGTCGGCGTTTTTTAGTGTGGTGCTTGAACTAATGAGCTCGTCCACTTGCACCCGAACGGCGCTGACGGCATAGGCGTTTGTATTGCTTAGGCTGGCTAATAAAAAA
>SXLB01000076.1 GCA_005777825.1 Methylotenera sp.
AAGGTCACGTGGGTGCTCGGCGCCGCCAGCTAAGATAACCGCATCAAATTCTGCTAGCAAATCATCGGCTTTCACGTTTTCACCTACGTGCTGATTCACGCGGAACTCCACGCCTTCTGCTTGCATCTGCGCCATGCGTCTGTCGATGTGGGATTTTTCCATTTTAAAATCAGGAATACCGTAGCGTAACAAGCCACCAATACGGCTGTTTTTTTCTAAGACCACTACGCTATGACCCACTCGAGCTAATTGCTGCGCCGCCGCCATGCCAGCTGGGCCGGAACCCACGATGGCGACTTTTTTGCCGGTTTTATGGCTGGCAAGTTGCGGTTTAACCCAATCGTTTTCCCAAGCTTTATCAATAATCGCGTGCTCTATGGATTTAATGCCCACCGCATCCGCATTGATGTTTAGCGTACAGGCTGCTTCACATGGCGCCGGGCAAATACGACCGGTAAATTCAGGAAAGTTATTGGTGCTGTGCAACACATCAATCGCAGATTTCCAATCTTGCTGATAAACCAGATCGTTGAAATCAGGAATAATGTTATTCACTGGGCAGCCGCTGGTGCAAAAAGGAATACCGCAATCCATGCAACGTGCGCCCTGTTGCTTGGCTTGATCGTCGCTCAAATGCAATACAAATTCTTTGTAGTTTTTAACGCGCTCCACCACAGGCAGGTTTGCCTCGGTCAGCCTGTTGTATTCCATGAAACCCGTTACTTTGCCCATACTAAAACCTTTATCCTATTATGCTTTTATGCAGCTTGTTTTGCCGTTGCGGCAGCCAATTCAGTCAATGCGCGTTTGTATTCAATCGGCATGACTTTCACAAATTTGCTTCTCGATGCAGCCCAATCGGCCAACAAGGCTAGGGCTCGCTCACTACCGGTATAGTTCGCATGCTTTTCTATCAGCGTTTTGAGCGTGACTTCGTCTGGCTGATTTAAATGCTGCACTTTACCCACAGCGGCATCGGCCGCTTCCACTTTTTCCAAGGCGACCATGCTCATGTTGCAACGTTTAGCAAACATGCCGTCTTCGTCATAGACGTAAGCCACGCCGCCACTCATACCGGCGGCAAAGTTTTGACCGGTGACGCCCAATACCACGACGGTACCGCCAGTCATGTATTCGCAGCCATGGTTACCCACGCCTTCGACCACGGCCGTGGCACCGGAATTGCGCACACAGAATCGCTCACCGGCCACGCCTCTGAAATAGCTTTCACCGGTGGTCGCGCCGTACATGACGGTGTTACCGACTATGATGTTTTCATGCGCGAGGCCACCGAAGGCGACCGGCGGTTTAATGATGATGCGTCCGCCGCATAAACCTTTACCCACGTAGTCGTTGCCTTCGCCGCTTAATTCAAAGGTGATGCCTTTGGCTAAGAAAGCAGCAAAACTTTGGCCCGAGGTGCCGTTAAAATTGATGTGTATGCTGTCATCGGGCAAACCGGCGTGACCAAAACGGGTGGCAATTTGATTAGACAACATGGTGCCGACCGTGCGGTTGGTATTGGAGATCGCCACGTCCAACACGACTTTTTTACCCTCTTGCAATGCCGGCTTGGCCATGGCCACCAGCTTATTGTCTAGCGCATGAGTCAGGCCGTGGTCTTGCACGTCATTGTGCTTACGTGATACGTCTGCCGGCATGGCTGGCAAATGGAACACTTTGCTGAAATCCAAACCGTTGATTTTCCAATGCTCGATACCGGCTTGCATGTCTAGCAAATCGGCACGGCCGATTAAATCATCAAACTTCGCCACGCCTATCGCGGCCATCAATTCACGTACTTCTTCAGCCACAAAGAAGAAGTAATTCACCACGTGCTCTGGCTGTCCGGTAAAGCGTTTACGCAATTCTGGATCTTGCGTGGCCACACCGACTGGGCAGGTATTCAAATGGCATTTGCGCATCATGATGCAACCTTCCACCACCAGCGGTGCGGTGGCAAAACCAAACTCATCGGCACCTAGCAAGGCGCCTATGACCACGTCACGGCCAGTTTTAATTTGACCGTCCACCTGCAAGATCACGCGGCCGCGCAATTGATTGAGCACCAAGGTTTGCTGTGTTTCAGCCAAGCCTATTTCCCAGGGTCCACCGGCATGTTTCACCGATGAAATTGGCGATGCGCCGGTACCGCCGTCATGGCCCGCAATCACAATGTGATCCGATTTGGCTTTGGCCACACCGGCCGCTACCGTACCCACACCGGTTTCAGCCACTAATTTGACGGAAATGGACGCGTTAGGATTGGCGTTTTTAAGGTCGTGTATCAGTTGCGCCAAATCTTCAATCGAGTAAATATCGTGGTGCGGTGGCGGGGATATCAAACCCACGCCTGGCACAGAAAAACGCAATTTAGCAATGTACTCGCTGACTTTATGGCCAGGTAATTGGCCGCCTTCACCAGGCTTAGCACCTTGCGCCATTTTGATTTGTATCTGATCGGCGGAAGCCAAGTACTCGGCCGTCACACCAAAGCGACCTGAGGCCACTTGTTTGATGCTAGAGCGCATGGAATCGCCGGCTTGCAAGGCGATGTCTTTAACTATTCTGTCGCTGCCTATGACATTGGCCATGGTGGTGGCACTGGCTACTGGGATAAAACGCTTAGCGTCTTCGCCGCCTTCCCCGGTGTTGGATTTACCGCCTATGCGGTTCATGGCAATCGCCAAGGTCGCGTGTGCTTCAGTCGAAATGGAGCCCAATGACATGGCGCCGGTAGCAAAGCGTTTGACGATCTCTTTCGCTGGCTCAACTTTGTCCAAAGGAATCGCCGCGCCCACCGATTTAATTTCAAACAACCCACGCAAGGTCATGTGACGACGCGTTTGATCGTTGATTAACTGTGCGTATTCCTTGTAAGTGTCCGCTGAATTGGTGCGAGTGGCGTGTTGCAATTTAGCAATCGAGTCCGGCGTCCACATGTGCTCTTCACCGCGCACGCGGAAAGCGTATTCGCCACCCGCATCCAAATGTTTAGCCAATACTGGGTCTTCGCCAAAGGCTGCCGTATGCAAGCGTTCGGCTTCTTCCGCCACTTGCGTCAAACCTATGCCTTCAATGTTGGTAGTGGTGCCGGTGAAGTATTCATCAACAAAGGCGCTGTTTAGGCCTATGGCTTCAAATATTTGTGCGCCACAGTAAGATTGGTAAGTGGAAATACCCATTTTAGACATGACTTTATACAAGCCCTTGCCTATGGCTTTAACAAATTTTTTGGCCGCTTCGTTACTATCTTTAACGTCCATGTGCTTGATGGTTTCAAAGGCTAACCATGGGCAAACCGCTTCCGCGCCGTAACCGGCCAATAAAGCAAAGTGGTGCACTTCGCGTGCCGATCCGGTGTCAATAACCAAGCCTGCGCTGGTGCGTAAACCGGTTTTTACCAAATGCTCGTGGGTAGCAGAACAAGCTAATAAGGCCGGAATCGCCATGCGATCGGCACTCACGCCTCGATCAGACAGAATCAAAATATTGAAGCCATCTTGCACGGCTTTTTCTGCCGCACTGGTGATAGCGGCCACGGCCTTAGCCATGCCAGCCTTACCCTGTGATAACGGATACGTGATGTCTAATACGATGGATTTATATTGGTTCTGCGTGAAGGTCGCGATGGCTTTTAATTGCGCTAGCTCGTCCAAGGTTAAGACCGGTTGCGCCGCTTCCAAACGCATCGGCGGGTGAGTCTCATCCACCGCCAGTAAATTCGGTTTCGGGCCTATGAAGGTCACCAAAGACATCACCAACTCTTCACGAATCGGATCAATAGGCGGGTTGGTCACTTGCGCGAACAACTGTTTGAAGTAGTTATAGAGTAATTTTGGTTTAACCGATAACACCGGTAGTGCCGCATCGTTACCCATGGAACCCGACGCTTCTTCGCCGTTTTCCACCATGGGCTGCATGACGAATTTGATGTCTTCTTGGGTATAACCAAACGCTTGTTGGGTATCCAACAAATTGGCTGCCATGGCTAATTCGGCGTCTACTTTTGGCATGTCGCTTAAGTAATAACGCGTTTTTTCTAGCCATTGTTTGTAAGGTTTGGCCGTCGCTAAGGCATTTTTAACTTCAGCGTCACCTATGATACGGCCTTGCTCCATGTCGATTAACAACATTTTGCCTGGCTCTAAGCGCCATTTTTTTACGATTTTTTCTTGTGGAAAAGTCAGCACGCCCATTTCCGAGGCCATCATCACCAAATCGTCATCGGTCACTAGGTAACGCGCTGGACGTAAACCGTTGCGATCCAAGGTGGCGCCTATCATGCGGCCATCGGTGAACGCGACGGCGGCTGGGCCATCCCATGGCTCCATCAATGCAGCATGGTATTCGTAAAAAGCACGGCGCTCTTGGTCCATCAAACTGTTGTTGCTCCAGGCTTCTGGAATCAACATCATCATGGCATGCGGCAAGGAATAACCGCCGGCCACTAGCAACTCTAAGCAGTTATCAAAACAGGCAGAATCGGATTGGCCATCCACAATCAAAGGCCACAATTTTTCTAAATCTTCACCGATCACGCTGGACTTCATGGTTTCGTGACGCGCCGCCATCCAATTGACGTTACCTTGCACGGTATTGATTTCGCCGTTGTGCGCAATCATGCGGAAAGGGTGCGCTAAATCCCAGGCAGGGAAAGTGTTGGTAGAAAAGCGTTGATGCACCAAGGCTAAAGCCGATACCAAGGTTTCGTCGTTTAAATCTTGGTAATACACGCCCACTTCATTGGCCAGCAACATGCCTTTGTAGACGATGGTGCGAGAGGATAACGATGGGATGTAAAAGGTGGCTTTGTCTTGCAAATTAAGCGCGCGAACCGCGTGCTCAATGCGCTTACGGATGACGAATAATTTACGCTCGAACACCGTTTGGTCTGCGTCCGTAGCGCCTATGATTAATTGGCGCATAGTCGGTTCAACATCGCGTGCTGCTTGGGCTATGTTGCTGTTGTTAACCGGCGTATCGCGCCAGCCTAGCAAGTTTTGTTTTTCTTCTGCGACTATCTTGGCGATCAGGCTGACGCAGGCCTGACAGTTTTCCGCTGCTTGCGGTAAGAACACGTTAGCCACGGCGTATTGGCCAACTGCCGGTAAACTAATGCCTAATTTAGCGGCTTCTTTGCGCATAAAGGCATCGGGCATTTGCATAAGCAAACCGGCGCCATCACCTAATTTTGGATCATAGCCAGTCGCGCCACGGTGCGTCAGGTTGGTTAATAACTCCAAGCCTTTTTGCACGATATCGTGGGATTTTTTGCCTTTGATGTGCGCCAAAAATCCAACGCCACAAGCATCACGCTCGTTAGTCGGATTGTATAAACCTTGCTGCGCTGGCTTGCCTGAATTGACGTGGATTGCCTTACTTAAACCTGATGCCATATTATCTAATCACAAAACATTTAGAGGAACCTTTAAGTTTACCGTTAAATGCCTATCTGTTCAATAAGATACCGCTTAAAGTGTCAGAATAATTAAGCTGGACGCCTTTAAATAAGCCAAACATTGCATGGTCGACAGCTAAAGTGATGCAAAGGCTTTTCTAGCGGCCGCTAAAGTGAGTGCGATGTCTTCGTCGGTGTGCGCGGCCGAAACAAAGCCGGCTTCAAATGCCGATGGCCCCAAATAGACGCCGCTGTCTAACATGCTGTGGAAAAAGCGGTTGAAATGCTCTTTGTTGGATTGCATGATTTCATGGTAGCTGCTGGGGCAGTGCTGACTAAAATACAAACCAAACATGCCGCCGACATTTTGCGCATTAAAAATCACGCCAGCCTCAGCGGCCGCGGCTTTTAAGCCCTCCACTAATTTTGCCGTTTGCGCGGCCAATTTGCTGTGGAAGTTAGGCGCTTGCAGCAGTTCCAAGGTTTTTAAACCAGCGGTAACGGCAATCGGATTGCCAGACAAGGTCCCCGCCTGATACACCTTACCCACCGGCGCCAAGCATTGCATGATGTCTTTACGGCCACCAAAGGCCCCTACCGGCAAGCCGCCACCAATGACTTTACCTAAAGTAGTCATGTCCGGTTTGATGTTGTAAAGCGCCTGCGCCCCACCCAAATGCACCCTAAAACCGGTCATCACTTCATCAAAAATCAACACGGCGCCGTGCTTAGTGCAAAGCGCCCTAAGCGTTTGTAAAAAGGCCTGGTGCGGCACTATCAAATTCATGTTGCCCACCACAGGCTCAATAATGACGCAGGCAATTTCATCGCCCACTTGCGCAAACAAATCTTCCAATGCCTGACTGTTGTTGTACTCTAAAGTCAAGGTATGCGCCGCGACACTGGCTGGCACGCCACCCGAATCGGGCTCGCCAAAGGTCAGCAAACCGGAACCGGCTTTTACCAGCAAGCCATCTGAATGGCCGTGGTAACAACCCTCGAATTTAACGATCTTATCGCGACCGGTAAACCCACGTGCCGTGCGTATCGCACTCATGGTCGCCTCGGTGCCACTGCTATTTAGGCGCACCTGCTCCATGCTGGGCATTAATTTATTAATTAACTGGGCCATCTCCAGCTCCAAACCGGTTGGCGCACCAAACGACAAACTGTTTTCGGCGGCAGCCTGCACGGCTTGGATCACTTCGGGATGAGCATGGCCCACTATCATTGGGCCCCAGGAATTGATGTAATCGATGTACTCTTTACCGTCCACGTCCCACAATCTTGAGCCCAAGCCTTTTTTAAAGAAAACCGGCGTGCCGCCTACGCTGCAAAAAGCCCGGACCGGTGAATTCACCCCACCCGGAATCAGCCGTTGGGATTGTTCAAATAAGCTTTGGTTAGTGGATGTCATGGTTGAGCCTTACGCTTGGTTGCTAAATAATTGAGTGAATTTTTGTGCGCTTAATTTTACGTCATCTGCATTAAAAATGGCATGGATTACCGCTACCGAACTGGCGCCCGCGGCTATCGCCTGCCCTGCGTTAGCCAAGTTAATGCCGCCTATGGCGACGGCTGGAATGCTTAACTGTGCCTTAGCCAACTCAAACAAACTTAAATCGGCAACCGGCGCATTGGGCTTGGTGCTGGAGGCAAAACAAGCGCCAAAGGCCACGTAATCGACACCGGCTTGTTGGGCCGCTAAAGCCAAATCCAGTCGGTTATAACAGGAAGCACCGAGCAACTTGTCTTTACCTATTATGGCGCGAACATCTGCTAAATTGCCATCATCGGCGCCTATGTGTACGCCATCTGCATCCAGCGTTAAACAGAGCTCTAGCGAATCATTAATAATCAAAGGTACGCCGTATTGGCGACACAAAGGCAAAATAGCTCGTGCTTGCTGCGTTTGCAATGAATAATCGGCTAGTTTATTACGGTACTGCAAGACGCTCACGCCGCCTTGCAAGGCCAAGGCCACTTTTGTCAGTAATAGCTCGGTATTGGTTTCATCCGGCGTAATGGCATACAAGCCTTTTATCATGAGAGGCGCGCTGTTTTAATGGCTTTTACTGGAGGCTTCGCCGCTGTTAACCACGGCATCTTCTTCATCGCGCGCCCAAAACATGCGATCGGGTATGAACTGGCCCATGCCTGGTCGAAAACCGTGTTTTAGGGTTTGCCAAGTAAATTCTTGCGCCTCGGCAACGGCGTCTTCCATGCTTAAGCCGTGCGCCATGCAAGCGGCAATGGCACTGGTCATGGTGCAACCCGAGCCATGGTAATTGCCGGGCAAGCGCTCCCACTTATAGGCTTTAATCAATTTGTTGTCACCGTACAAGGTATTGGTCACTTCTAGCGTGCGCTCGTGAGTGCCAGTGATTAACACGTACTCACTGCCCATGGCTAAAAGCCGCGCGGCACTTTCATCCAGCGAGGTCAACGCCACCTCATCGCTGTCGTCAGCAAAAGCAAAACGGCGGGCTTCCAAACTATTTGGGGTAATCAAGGTGGCTTGCGGAAAGAGCAGCTCTATCATGGCATCCATCATGTCATCGTTGCTTAAATCGTCACCGCGACCCGAGCTTAAAATGGGGTCGATTAACAAAGGCACATCGGGATAGTCGGCCATGATTTCGGCTATCACGGCGACGTTTTCAACTGAGCCCAATATGCCTAACTTAAACGCCGATACTTGCACGTCTTCTAGGATGGCGCGCGCCTGATCGTTGACCCAATCGGCATCCATGGCCAACACGCTGTCTACACCGCGGGTGTCTTGCACAGTAATGGCCGTGACCACCGACAAGGGGTGGCAACCTATGCTGGCAAAAGTTAGGATGTCCGCCTGCAAGCCTGCCCCGCCACTTGGGTCGGTGCCGGCAAAGGTGAGTACTGATGGTGGTGCTTGGTTGGCCATATAGTCGTAAACTTTTAATTTGTCGATGGAGCGGGCGATGGGAATCGAACCCACGGCACTAGCTTGGGAAGCTAGGGTATTACCATTATACGACGCCCGCCTAATGCATCATTTTACTGCATTTTGCTTGGACGCTGTGCGAGGTAGTTTTTAATTACATTGTCTTTAAATGCCGAAAAAAGATTTTGTAGTTTTCAAATCTCATTAAGTCCAAGTGACCGCAAATAGTTAAATGTCTCATCATAAAAATGAGGCTGCCTTGTTTCGTCTTGGCTACTTCCATATGGAACAAATATCACCATTCCTTGACGAGCCCTAGTCAACAAAACTCGGTATGCATTTTTTAAATATCGCTTTGAGTCCTCGTCATTTACTGTTTGCCACTTTGCTCCTCTAAAAGATCGAAGCAACCATTCTTCCCCGTTGTGTCTGAGATCAGCATCCCATGCAACGCAAGTCCAATCGAGTTCTAATCCCTGTATGTCAAATTCGGTAGCCACGTCCTCTAAAAAATAAGATGATCGTATGTCATTAGAATCATTAAGAAACCAGTTAATCGGGTCAATTGAATTTTTTACGTTAATGGCAAATGGCTTTAAACGAATCGCACCAGACGATGCTATTAATCCATAACGTTCAGAGCCTCGGGCCTGCGACCTTATCCATTTTTTTGCACACTCAATATCTCTTGTAATACATATTGGAAAAGTGTTCTCAATAACCGAATATAAAGTTTTAGCTTTTTCAGAATCACAATCTAAAAGCGCCTTTACCAAAGCAGCTACTTTTTCAGACCTAAAAGATCGAACAGAGACGGATAAATGAAGGTCTTGATGCAAGCATATTTTTGATGAATCATTTAGGTCGTATAAAGCTTTGCCCTGCGTGTATTCAAAATCTGTTAACTTATTAGAAATATGAATATTCCAGCTCGGGAACGATCGTTTCAGGGATGCAAACCATTCTTGCAAGCCAGCTTCACCCGTATTAATTTCCTGGCCCCCGCCTATTAAACAAATAATTGTTGCCCAATCTAAATGGCGATCCATAACACTTATTAAAAATTCAGGCTCGGATTGGTTAAAATTGCTTTTACCCTTTTTTGTTTTCATAAAAGAGGCTGTTTGCTTTAACGTCCAAGCTCGTTGCGCTTCATCAAAAACCACAACTCTTTCAATGGGCGCCTTAGCGTTTTCTAGAGCATCGTCACGAAAATGATGAATATTCTGAATGAATGCTTTAGCTTTTGAAATTGTGGTGCTTTTCTTTTTCTTTTCACCTTTATCTTTAGCAGTTTCAACCTCATTTCTGGCTAAAGCTTCTCTAAGCACATCAACTAAGGGCCCATTGCCTGAGAGAAATACAGCATGCTCAGAGTCATCCTCGTTATGCCATGAATTAGCTAAATTAAGACCAGCAAGGGTTTTGCCCGCCCCAGGCACACCAGTTAAAAAACAAATGGCTTTCTTGTTATTTTTCTTACAATCTTCAATTATTGAAGAAATGGCTTTCGCTGTTCTTGAAAGGTTAATTGCCCCCGCGTCTGACCTTGAAATCTCCTCGACATTGTGCCCCTGATACAAGGCTTGTGCCGCTTCAATGATTGTTGGCGTTGGTTTATAAATGGAATCTAGCCAAACATCTGCATTTATTGGATCCTCTGTTACTTGATGGTTAGCCAAAGAAATTATTTTGGAAAGTGTTTTACCATTAGTAAATATTGTTTTAGCTAATCCATCCTGATAAAAATCTATAACGGGTATTTGATCTTCAGCTTCAGTACAAATAAGAATTGGAACAATTTTTTTGTTGTGGCTTTGTTCATGAAAGTTTTTGAGATCAAGGGCGTAATCCGTTACCTGTGTAACTGCATGATTTTCATAGGCATTAGCACCAACCTTAAACTCAATTGCAAATACAACACTTTTCGAAATAACTACACAATCGATGCGCTTACCCATGCGTGGAATACTGTATTCAAAAATTATTTCACCTGATATTTCTCTTAGCCAGGCCTTGAGTAGGTTAATCTGAATAATCCACGAATTCTTTTGCTGCTCTTCAAGTGAAAATTCATGGTTAGAAGTTAATTCTCCTAATATAGATTTCGGTGATTCATCCAAAAAGTCAGATATTATTTTTCTGTAGTAATAACGACTCATCCCAATTATGTCCTTTGCTACTTTAAATGATGAAAATACGGCACTTAGAATTCCAGCGGATTGACGTCTACAGACCAGCGCACTTTTGCCGACAAAGACTGCGCTCTCAAGCTAAGCAATAATTGTTTAAGCAAGCGTTGCAATGCCGGACGGCTTGCCGATTGCATCAGCATGTGGGCGCGCTCCATGCCTTTTAAGCGTTCCATTTGTGGGCGCACTGGATCGTAAATTAACACCTCATTACTCAGGCTGCGCGCCTGTTCAAAAGCCCCGTGCAAAAATTTTTGCACCAAGGTGAAATCGTTGGCTTCAGCGCGCAATAAGGCCGTGAACACAAAGGGGGGGAACTGCACCTGCTCACGCTCCAATAATAAGGAATTAGCGTAACTGGCGTAATCTTGACGGCGTAAGGCGTTAAATAATTCATGCTCGGGAAACTGCGTTTGTATCATCACCTGTCCGGCGATGGCCGCGCGGCCAGCTCGGCCCGCCACTTGCATGAGTTGCGCGAACAAGCGTTCACTGGCACGAAAATCCGGACTGTGCAGCGCGCTGTCGGTATCGATCACGCCGACCAAGGTTAAATTTGGAAAATCGTGGCCCTTGGCCAGCATTTGCGTGCCGACCAATATGTCTATTTCTTGATTGTGCACCTGCTCTAAAATGTCCAGCAAAGCCTCTTTACGACTTACGCTGTCTCTATCCACTCGTGCGATGCGTGCACCAGGCAACATTTGTTGCAAGCTTTGTTCCAGACGCTGGGTACCGTGGCCGGTAGGATGCAAATCGGCATTGCCACAACTGGGGCATTGTGGCGGTATTTTTTGCTCGTGGCCGCAGTGATGGCAGCGCAGTTTTCTATGGCCTAAGTGCACCACCAATCGGCTGCTGCATCGCAAACAGGGCGCAATCCAATGGCAAGCCGAGCACAATAAAACCGGTGAGTAACCCCGCCGATTAATAAACAACAAGCTTTGCTCTTTACGCGCCAAGCGTAACTTGAGTGCCGCAATCAATTGTGGGCTTAAGCCTTGCTGCAGGTGCACTTTTGTGATGTCTATGCAATCGATTTGCGGTAATTTTGCTGCCGTCACGGCGCGCTGATTTAAGCTCAGCAAACGGTATTTACCGGTTTGAGCATTGTGCCAAGTTTCCAATGCGGGCGTAGCCGAACCCAACACCACCGGAATGTTCAAGCGTTTAGCCCGCATCAATGCCACATCGCGCGCGTGATAGCGCATGCTGTCTTGCTGTTTGTAAGAGCTGTCGTGCTCCTCGTCGATAATAATCAGCTTTAATTTAGGCATGGGCGTAAAAATGGATAAACGCGTACCAATCACGATTTTGGCTGCCCCCGCTTGGGCCAACTGCCAATGATGCAAGCGCTCACCCTCGCTTAAATGGCTGTGCAAACTGACCAAGGGGAAATGCGCAAAGCGGCTTCTAAAGCGCGCTTCCAATTGCGGGGTTAAATTGATCTCGGGCACCAAGACCAAGACTTGCGCGTCGTCCTGATCTAACACTTGCTGCATCAAGCGCATGTAGACTTCGGTTTTACCGCTACCGGTAATGCCATGCAGCAACCAAGCTTGAAATTGCTGTGCGTCTTGCATGATGCTGGACAAGGCTAAGGATTGCTCGTCGTTTAATGCTGGGGCCGCCGGCTGCGCCATGCTTAAGGTTTTAACTAAGGCGGCCACTTGCTCGCTCTGTGCCCACCCCTCTTCCACCAGTTGCTTGGCCACTTTACGTGCGCTGCTGGAAATGGCATCCAACTCCGATTCCGTCAGCCCCTGTTGGGTTTGCAGTGCCACTAGCACGCGACGCAAAACGCTTTGCCTGGCCGGCAACCTAGCCACATCGACTTGACTGCCGACAGGCGTTATTAAGTAGCGGTATTGTTTACGCGATACCGCGGGCGCTATTTGCCGCATACGAGCAGGCAAACAAGACAGTAAGGCTTGGCCGTAAGGGTAGTGGTAATAATCGGCGCTGAATTTTAATAAGCTTAAGGCTTCGCTATCTAAGGCCGGCTCGTCATTAAACACTCGCGTCACGGCCTTGAGTTTATCTAAGGCAAACTCACTCTCATTGGCCATGCCAACGACGATGCCAATTTGGCTGCGTCGACCAAACGGCACCAGCACACGCTGGCCAATTTGCACGGCTTCGCCATTGCTTAAATAATCGAAAAGTCGATCAAGCGGCAAATCTAAGGCAATTTTTAATATGGCTTTTGGCAATTTATATTCTGGATGATTAATCAGTGGCTAGGCAATTCTTAGCTTATTCAAGTCACATGATAAAAACACGCGGCTAGTAGGTTAAAATAATGTTCTTAGATTATTAACGTTAAGACCATATCAGTTTGAAAGCACATCTTACCCAATTACTGGCCACTGCCGCAAAAACTATTGCGCCCGACAGTGCAGATTTAAGCATTTTATTAGAGCGCCCCAAATCAGCCGAGCACGGCGATTTTGCCACCAACCTTGCCTTGGTGCTGGCCAAACCACTAAAACAAAATCCGCGAGCCATTGCCACCCAGCTGATTGCGGCCTTACCTAGTAGCGACTACATTGCTAAAACCGAAATAGCCGGGGCCGGTTTTATTAATTTCTTTTTAAATGCCCAATCCCAGCAACAAGTCGTTAAAACCATCCTAAGCGCAGGCGCACAATACGGGCGTAACGCGAACGGCCAAAAACAAAAAGTCCAAGTGGAATTTGTCTCGGCCAACCCAACCGGCCCATTGCATGTTGGTCATGGTCGCGGCGCGGCGGTAGGCGATTGCCTAGCGCGATTACTGGACGCAAACGGTTGGGACGTAACGCGTGAGTTTTATTACAACGATGCCGGTGCGCAAATAGACAACCTTACCATCTCGGTGTTAGCGCGTTGCAAAGGCATCGCCACCGACGACGCGCGCTTTCCTGAAAATGGCTACCGCGGTGAATACATTGCCGACATAGCGGCCGCCTTTTTAGCAAAACAAACCGTGGTGGCGGATGACATGCAAGTGACTGCCAGCGGCGACATCAACGACGAAACAGCGGTACGCCATTTTGCCGTGGCCTACTTAAGGCACGAGCAAGATTTGGATTTAACTGCCTTTCAAATCAAATTCGATGTGTTCTCTTTAGAAAGCGCACTGTACGCCGAAGGCAAGGTTGAGCAAACCGTGCAAGCCCTAATTAATAGCGGCCACACCTACGAACAAGACAACGCGCTGTGGTTAAAAACCACTGCTTTTGGCGACGATAAAGACCGCGTCATGCGCAAAAGCGAAGGCGGCTACACTTACTTTGTACCCGACGTGGCTTACCATGCCGAAAAATGGCGCCGTGGTTTTGTGCGGGTGATTAACGAGCAAGGTGCCGATCACCACAGCACCATCACGCGCGTGCGGGCTGGCTTGCAAGCCTTGAACGCGGGCATTCCTGCCGGCTGGCCGGACTACGTGTTACACCAAATGGTGACGGTCATGCGCGCTGGCGAAGAAGTGAAGTTATCTAAACGTGCCGGTAGCTACGTCACCTTACGCGACCTAATAGAAGAAGTGGGTTGCGATGCCACACGCTATTTCTTAGCAGCGCGGCGCTCGGATTCGCAATTGGTGTTTGATATCGATTTAGCCCGTGCCCAAACTAACGACAACCCGGTGTTTTACATCCAGTACGCGCACGCGCGTATTTGCAGTGTGTTAACGCAATGGGGTGGCCAGCTGGCCGATTTGCAGCAGGCCGACTTAAGCCCGCTCACGCAGGCACATGAAATTGCCTTGATGCAAAGACTTAGCAGCTACCCTGAAACGGTAGCCGATGCGGCAACCGATTTAGCCCCCCACACCATCGCTAATTATTTAAAAGAATTGGCCAGTGAATTGCACAGCTATTACAACGAATATAAGTTTTTAATTGAAGATGAAGCAGTTAAAATAGCCCGCTTAAGTTTAATTGCGGCGACCCAACAAGTGCTTAAAAATGGCTTGAATTTGCTTGGCGTCAGCGCCCCAGAAAAGATGTAAGGATTAAAGTGAATGATGAGTAGAGATTACAAACCCAGCCCCGAGCGTTCAAAAAATACCAGCAAAGGCAACCCGCTTTTTACTGGATTGCTGATAGGCATACTCATGGGGGTAGCGGCTTCATTAGGCGTGGTCATGTTTATTAAAGGCGGTGAAAGCCCTTTTGCTCAACAAACCAGCAACGAAATCACCAAATCCGTGTCCGAGAAAATGCAAGACCAAGCCAAGGCAGATCAAGCCAATGCCGATGCAGCGGCGGAAGCGGGCCCCGATGGCACACAAAACCGTTTCGATTTTTACACCATATTGCCTGGCAGTGAGAGCAAAGTAAGCGCCGAAGAAGAAATTAAAATTAAGGATGACGCACCGGAACCGGCCCTGCAAATTAGTTATTACTTGCAAGTCGGCGCTTTTCAAACCGGCGAGGAAGCCGACAACATGAAAGCAAAATTAGCCTTGCAAGGCTTTGAAGCCGTGGTGCAAACGGCGACCACTGCGGACAAAGCCATATGGCATCGCGTGCGGGTTGGGCCACTGACGAATTTAGATCAAATTAATAAAACAAAAAATGATTTGCTTAAAAATGGCTTCAAAGCCGATTTAATTAAAGTGAATCTGGATAACCAATAAAACGACGTAGCAAAATTTAGACTCAGGAAAAGGAATCAAATCATGAAAAAATTGTTGAGCGCATTGCTGTTTTTAGCCTCCTTCCAAGTGTTGGCAGCCGACCCACAAATCGGCAGGGAATTCGATAAAACCCTGCAAATCATCCCTACTGACAATCCCAGTAAAATTGAAGTGACCGAAGTGTTTTGGTACGGCTGCATCCATTGCTACCAAATGGACCCCTTGCTGAACGACTGGGTAAAAAAATTACCAGCGGACGTTACTTTTAGACGCATGCCTGGTTTACCCCAACCTACTTGGGCGCCTATGGCAAAAGCTTTTTATGCCATGGAAGACCTAAAGCTAACGGACAAATTACACAGCGCATTGTTTGACGCCATCAACAAAGAGAAATCGCTTAATCCTACTAACGAAGCCGCAGCGATAGATTGGATCACCAAGAAAAGTGGACTGGATAAAGCCAAGGTAGAAGCGGCATTCAAATCGTTCTCTATGAACAGCAAGCTTAACCAAGCTGCCCAATACTTTCGGGCAACCGGTGCAACCGGCGTGCCTAGCTTAATCATAGACGGTCGCTTTATTACTTCCAGCACCATGGCAGGCGGCAACCCTGCGGCGCTTAAAACAGCGGACTACATCATTACCAACATCCGTGCGGACAAAGCCAACGCCGCAAAAAAATAAGCGCATGTTAGGTAATTAAAACCGTTTTTACCTAGGTGTAAAAACGGTTTTTTTATGGCCATGTTTAATGAAACCGGCTTTATATTTTTAAAAGGTGGACCCGCATGAATGTATTTATTACCGGCGCATCCAGTGGCATCGGTGCCGCAATAGCAAGCGCTTACGCTAGCCAGTATAAAAATGAAGAATTGAATATAGGCTTGGCTGCTAGACGTAGTGAGCACTTACAAAATTTAAAAGTATTGCTAGAAGTGCAGCCTAACATACGCTGTCATACCTACCCATTGGACGTGCGCGACCACCAGGCCCTGGCCCTAGCGGCCGGCGATTTCATTGAGCGTGCGGGTGCGCCAAATGTGGTGATCGCTTGTGCCGGCGTGAGCCGTGGCACCTTAACCGAACACCAGGAAGACATCGCCGCTTTTCAGGCAGTGATGGACATCAATGTGATGGGCATGGTGCACACCTTTCAACCCTTCATCACCGCCATGCGCGAAGCCGGTGGCGGACAGTTAGTTGGCATAGCCAGTGTCGCTGGCATACGCGGCTTACCCGGTGCCGGCGCATACAGCGCCAGTAAAGCGGCCGCCATCAGTTACTTGGAAAGCTTGCGGGTAGAAATGGCCGCCAGCAATATCGCCGTGACCACCATCGCGCCTGGCTACATCCGCACACCAATGACAGATGTGAACACCTACAGCATGCCTTTTTTAATGGATGCCGATGTCGCTGCGCAAAAGTTTATAAAAGCCATAGCAGGCAAACGGCGCTTTATCGTTATTCCATGGCAAATGGGTTGGCTAGGCCGACTAATGAAATTCATCCCGCCAGTAGTCTGGGATTGGGCCATGAAAAAAGCCCCGTATAAACCGAGGCTGGATTGGGATTGGTTGTAGTGTACTAAAACCCGTTACGGCATAGTGACGGCGGACATGCCCGCACGGGTACAGAAGGCGTGCTGATTTAACTTAAGCTATTTACTCACTATCGGGTAATAGGTTTGTAGCGCAAACGTTTCGGTTTAGCGCCTTCTTCACCCAAGCGCTTGCGTTTATCGGCTTCGTATTCTTGGTAATTGCCGTTGAAGAAGGTCCATTGTGAATCGCCTTCTGCGGCTAAAATATGCGTGGCAATGCGATCCAAGAACCACCTGTCATGCGATATCACCAGCACGCATCCAGCAAACTCCAACAAGGCATCTTCTAGCGCACGCAAGGTTTCCACGTCCAAGTCATTGGATGGCTCATCAAGCAACAAGACATTGCCACCAGAAATAAGGGTTTTGGCCAGATGCAAACGGCCACGCTCACCGCCGGAAAGTTGCCCAACGATTTTTTGTTGGTCGCCACCTTTAAAATTAAAGCGGCCTATGTAGGCACGCGATGGCGTTTCATAACGACCGACGGTTAAGATGTCTGAGCCTCCGGATATTTCATCAAACACGGTTTTAGCATCGCTTAAGGCGTCGCGACTTTGATCGACGTAAGCCATTTTTACCGTGCTGCCTATTTTCACTTCGCCACTGTCTGGCTGCTCTTTGCCGGTAATCATTTTGAACAAAGTGGATTTACCCGCGCCGTTAGGGCCTATGATGCCGACAATGGCACCGGCTGGCACGCTAAAGCTCAGGTTGTCCATCAATAGTCGGTCTTTAAAGGCTTTGCTTACGCCATTGAATTCGATGACTTGGTCACCCAACCGCTCGCCCGCAGGGATAAAAATCTCCTGAGTTTCATTGCGTTTTTGGTATTCCGCGTTGGCCATTTCCTCATAACGGGCTAAGCGTGATTTACTCTTGGCTTGACGCGCTTTAGGATTTTGGCGCACCCATTCCAACTCGGTATTAAGGGCTTTACGACGGGACGATTCTTGCGATTCTTCCAAGGCCAAACGCGCTTGTTTTTGATCCAACCAACTCGAGTAATTGCCTTTCCAGGGGATACCGTGGCCACGGTCTAATTCCAATATCCATTCGGCCGCGTTATCCAAGAAATACCTATCGTGCGTCACCGCCACCACCGTGCCTGGAAAGCGCACTAAGAATTGTTCTAGCCATTCCACCGATTCGGCATCCAAATGGTTGGTGGGCTCATCCAACAACAACATATCGGGTTTAGACAGCAGCAATTTGCACAAAGCCACACGGCGTTTTTCACCGCCGGATAAGGGGCCTATTTTTGCGTCCCATGGCGGTAAACGCAGCGCATCGGCGGCAATATCGAGTTGCGTACTTAAGTCGCTACCACTGGCAGCAATGATGTTTTCCCACTTGGCTTGCTCTTCCGCGAGCTTATCAAAATCGGCATCCGGTTCGGCATAAGCCGCGTACACCGCTTCCAGCTTGGCCTGTGCCTCCATCACCTCACCCATGCCCGACTCCACTTCTTCACGCACGGTTTTATCGGCATCCAATTGCGGCTCTTGCGGCAAATAGCCTATGGTCATATTTGGCTGCCACTGCACTTCACCCTCAAACTCTTTATCCACCCCGGCCATAATGCGCAACACGGTGGATTTACCCGAGCCGTTTAAACCAAGCAAGCCTATCTTAGCGCCAGGGAAAAAAGACAAGGAAATATCTTTAATAATGGTCTTTTTGGGCGGGACTATTTTGCTCACACGGAGCATGGACATTACGTATTGAGCCATGGTGTTCTTGTGTTAATTTAAAAAATGACAGCTTAACAGAAAGCCAGCTGACGTGCTCATCGCCCATAATGGCCCGCATGCGAAAGCAACAAACTGGGTATAATGCGGCAACCACAATAGGCACGCGCTATGGCAATCAAATCCACCATTTATAAAATCGATCTGCAAGTCTCCGACATGGATCGCCATTATTACCAGCAACACAATTTAACGCTGGCCAAACACCCGTCCGAAACCGATGAGCGTGTCATGGTCAGGCTGCTGGCGTTTGCCCTTTACGCGAACGAGGCCTTGATTTTTGGTAAGGGCTTAAGTGACGAAGAGGAACCGGATTTATGGCAAAAAGACCTAACCGGTGCGATAGATTTATGGATAGACGTGGGCTTGCCCTCTGAGCGCGACATACGCAAAGCATCAGGGCGGTCAAAACAAGTGGTGGTAGTACTTTATGGCGGGCGCGTAGCCGATATGTGGTGGGCCAGCAACAGCAAGGCTTTACTCAAAACCAACAACCTAACGGTGATTAATTTACCCGAAACCAAAGAACTGGCCGCCATCGCTCAACGAGGCTTAAACATCAGCTGCACCCTACAAGACGGTCAAATCATGCTAGGCCATGACGACGGCAGTTTGGATATCGTACCGGTGATATTGAAGTCTGCTAGTAGCTACTAAACGCTATTCAACCGTCACGCTCTTAGCCAGATTTCTTGGTTTATCGACATCGGTGCCTTTTAACAAAGCCGCATGGTAAGCCAAAATTTGCACGGGGATGGTGTGCAATATAGGGGAGAGCAGGCCCACATGTCGCGGTGTGCGTATGACGTGCACCCCAGCAGATTCAACAAAATGGCTGTCCGCGTCGGCGAACACAAACAGCTCACCGCCTCGCGCGTGCACTTCTTGCATGTTTGATTTTACTTTTTCTAGCAAATCGTCATTGGGTGCAATCACCACCACCGGCATGCTGCTGTCTACCAAGGCCAATGGGCCGTGTTTAAGTTCCCCGGCAGGGTAGGCCTCGGCATGGATATAGGAGATCTCCTTGAGCTTTAGCGCCCCCTCCAACGCGATGGGGTAATGTATGCCTCGGCCTAAAAACAAGGCATGCTGTTTATCGGCAAAACGTTTGGCCCATTCGCGAATTTGCGGCTCTAAATTTAAGGCGTGTTGCACGCTGCCGGCTAATTGGCGCAATGCGCTTAAATGGGTTTGCTCGGCTTGCCTATCGAGCAGACCGCGTTGCTTGGCTAAGGTGGCAGCCAAAGTGAAGAGCGCTACCAACTGCGTGGTGAAGGCTTTGGTGGAAGCCACGCCAATTTCCGCTCCGGCACGGGTATAAAAAACCAATTGCGATGCGCGTGGTATGGCGCTTTCTTGTACGTTGCAAATGGCTAGCGTTAAATTTTGGCCTAAGGATTTAGCGTGCTTTAAGGCTTCCATGGTGTCCAGGGTTTCACCGGATTGGGAAATGGTCACGATCAACTGCTTAGGGTTAGGCACCGATACGCGATAGCGGTATTCGCTGGCAATTTCCACGTTGGTGGGCAATTTGGCCAAGCTCTCTAGCCAATATTTAGCAGTTAATGCCGCGTAGTAGCTGGTGCCGGCGGCCAAGATAAGGATGCTGTCGACCTGCTGAAAAACCGCTTCCGCCTGATCGCCAAACAAGGCCACAGAGAATTGATTGTCGTCTATTAGGGCTTCTATGGTGTCGGTCAGGGCGCGCGGTTGCTCGTGTATTTCTTTTTGCATGAAGTGCGCGTAAGGGCCGAGTTCCATGCTGGCCAGGGAGACGTCGCTTAAATGCACTTTACGTTGCACCGCTAGTCCATCGCGACCAAGTATGGCTACACCGTCTAGTCGTATGTCTGCCACGTCACCGTCTTCCAAATAAATCACTTTGCAGGTAACGGATAACACCGCCGACACATCGGATGCGATGAAATTTTCACCCTCGCCCAAACCGATTAACAGCGGGCAACCTAAGCGCGCGGTAACCATGTGCTCGGGTTCTTTTACCGATACCACACTGATGGCAAACGCCCCGGTGAGCTCGGCCACGGCTTTTTGTGTAGCGGCTAACAGGTTTAATGTTTGATGGTAATAGTGGATTAAATGGGCGATTACTTCGGTGTCGGTTTGTGAGGTGAATTCGTAACCCAAGGTTTTTAATCGAGCGCGCTGTTCATCGTGATTTTCTATGATGCCGTTATGCACCACGGCAATTTGCTCTTTTGATACGTGCGGATGGGCATTGCTTTCCGTGACGCCACCGTGCGTGGCCCAGCGGGTATGGCCTATGCCGACGTGGCCAGTTATTTTTGTGGCATCTGCTTTCTCGGTTATGGCCGCCACACGGCCAACGGCACGCACGCGCTCTATACCATGGCCATTTAATACGGCTATACCGGCTGAATCGTAGCCGCGGTACTCAAGCCGACTTAAGCCTTCAATTAGGGTGGGGACGACGCTTCTGTTTGCTACTGCACCTACAATGCCGCACATGGGTTATCTCTACTTTTTAATTTTTACTGGGCGTTTCCAGCCCGCTATGGATTTTTGATCTTTGGCTCGACAAAAAGTCAGTTGCCCTGCCGGTGCGTCTTTGGTGATGGTAGAGCCGGCGGCGATGGTCGCGCCCTTGGCCAGGGTGACCGGTGCCACCAACTGCGTGTCGGATCCGATGAACACATCGTCTTCTATGATGGTTCTAAATTTGTTGGCGCCGTCGTAATTGCAAGTAATGGTGCCTGCGCCCACGTTAACGTTTTTACCCACGGTGGCATCGCCCACGTAGCTTAGGTGATTGATTTTGCTGGCGCTGTCTACTTGCGCATTTTTCAATTCAACAAAGTTACCAACGTGGGTATGATCGGCTAAGGTGGTGCCCGGTCTTATGCGGGCAAACGGGCCTAGGCGGGCCTCTTCACCTATTTGTGCGTCATCTATATGGGTGTAGGCAGCAATCTGGGTGCCGGCGGCAATCACGGCGTTTTTAATCACGCAATTGGGTGCTATTTTTACCCTATCGCCCAACACCACCTGACCTTCAAACAGGCAATTCACATCAATTTGCACGTCGCGACCGCATTGCAGATCGCCGCGCACGTCGATGCGATTGGGGTCTTTCAGGGTCACGCCCTGTTGCAATAATTGCTGGGCATAACGCTGTTGGTATACCCGCTCTATCTGCGCTAAATCGCTTTTAGCATTGATGCCGGTTACCGACCATTCGTCCTCAGTGATTTCTGCTACGACAGCCACGCCTTGTTGGACTGCCATGGCGACGATATCGGTTAAGTAGTATTCACCCTGGGCATTGTTGTTGCTAAGCTTGGCTAGCCATTGCACCAATAGGCTATTGGGCATGGCCATCATGCCGGTGTTCACTTCATTGATTTGTCGCTGCGCTTCAGTGGCATCTTTATGCTCCACAATGGCCGTAACGTCTGCCTTGCCATCTCGTACTATGCGGCCATAACCGCTTGGATCGGCTTTGATGAAGGATAGGATGGCCAACGTATCCGCGGCCTTAGTAATTAATTTCTCGCAATCTTGACTGGCAACCAAGGGCACATCGCCTAATAAAATTAGCGTGGTGGCGCCCTCTTCAAGGTGCGGCAGCGCTTGTTGCACGGCATGGCCGGTGCCTAATTGCTCAGCCTGCCTAACCCATACTAGGGGTTCACCTTCAAACTGTGCTTTGACTGTCTCGCCACCGTAGCCGTACACCACAATAATTTTGCTCGGCTGCAATGCTTTAGCCGCCGCCAAGACATGACCTAATATTGGCTTAGCGCCCACTTCATGCAAGACCTTGGGCAGATCAGAATGCATGCGCGTGCCTTTGCCGGCAGCGAGTATGACTATATTTAGTTTAGGCATTTTTTGAAGTTGAGGGCTTAACTACTATTAATTTTTATAAGCAAAGTATAACAAAAAAGGCAGCCTAAGCTGCCTTTTTTGCGGTTAGTGCAGACGCTTAACAACTAGTGTGTTGTTTTGCGTAAGCGCTCTATGGCTTGAATTTGCGCAACGGCCTCAGACAATTCTGCCTGTGCTTTTGCGTAATCCATATCCGAACCACGGTTTTTCATAGCTTCTTCCGCTGCGGCTTTAGCCGCGATAGCTTTGGCTTCATCCAGATCGTGACCACGTACCGCTGTATCAGCAAGTACGGTGATCAAACCCGGTTGCACTTCCAATAAACCACCGGATAGAAAGATCAGGGTTTCTTCAGCGCTATCTGCAGTTTTAATGCGCAAGGCGCCCGGTTTAATGCTGGTCACCATGGGCGCGTGATTTGGGTAGATACCCACTTCACCCGCACTGGCTGGCACCACAATAAACTCAGCCTCACCAGCAAAAATGCTCGCTTCTGCACTGACTACATCGATATGAACAGTATTTGCCATCTTTTTTCCTTAACCATTAACTAAATATAAAGTCTAACGACCGTCAATTAGTTAAGTGTTTTTGCTTTTTCTACTGCTTCTTCAATGCCGCCTACCATGTAGAAGGCTTGCTCAGGTAGGTGATCGTACTCACCGGCCACAATCGCTTTAAAGCCTTTGATGGTTTCTTTCAATGGTACGTCCCCAAAACCCCAAAACCCCGCTTAACTTCTTCATATTCAATGGATTTTTAATTAATATATGAGA
>SXLB01000077.1 GCA_005777825.1 Methylotenera sp.
AAAGACAGTGAAGCTACGATGGTGAAAAAAAATACGCTTAAAAAAAATGCCGTGGTCTTGTTATCCGGAGGCTTGGATTCGGCCACCTGCTTAGCCATTGCCAAAGCACAGGGCTTTGACTGCTATTGCCTAAGCTTGGATTACCACCAACGCCACATTGCCGAATTGCAGGCCGCCGATCGCATCGCTCACACCATGGGCGCTGCCGCGCATAAAACCGCCAAACTGGATTTGTCTTTATTTGGTGGCTCGGCCCTGACCGACGATGCCATTGCTGTGCCAGAGCAGGAAACGGCCGGGATTCCCATTACTTACGTGCCCGCGCGCAACACCATCATGCTGTCTTTGGCCTTGGCATGGGCGGAAGTCTTGCAGGCACAAGATATATTCATAGGCGTCAACGCACTGGATTATTCAGGTTACCCGGATTGCCGTGGCGAATACGTCAAGGCTTTCCAAGCCATGGCCAATTTGGCCACAAAAAGTGCGGTGGAAGGCCAAACCATTACCATCCATGCGCCACTCATCGACATGAGCAAGGCGCAAATCGTGCGATTGGGCAGCGAATTGGGCGTGGATTACGCCATGACGGTTTCTTGCTACCAAGCCGACCAGCACGGCGAAGCCTGCGGCTTATGCGATTCTTGTCGCTTACGACGCGAGGGCTTTAAAGCGGCCGGTTTGAGCGACCCGACACGCTACAAGAACAAGGTAGCGATTGGCTTGGACGCCCATTTGGGCTAAATCATGGGGCTAAATACATAAAGCGCTTGTCAAAAGCACAATTTGTAGCGTAAAATCCGCGCCTTTCTGCGATAAATTTTTTCAACAAAGAGAACAAAGATTATGGTTATTATTCGTTTAGCTCGTGGTGGCGCGAAAAAAACTCCTTTCTACAACTTAGTCGTTGCTGACTCACGCAATCGTCGTGATGGCCGCTTTATTGAGCGTGTTGGATTCTACAATCCATCTGCTAAAGCCGGTGCTGAAGCGCTACGCGTAGATCAAGAGCGTGTTACACATTGGCAAAGCCAAGGTGCGCAACTGTCAGAAACAGTCGCACGTTTGGTTAAGTTTCATGCTAAAGGCCCTGAGCACGCTATTGCTGCTAAAGCAAAAGACGCGGCTAAAGCCGATGCAGCTAAAGCTAAAATTGCCGCTGCACAAGCTGCTAAAGCTAAAGCCGCCGCTGATGAAGCTAAAGCTGAGTTAGAAGCGCAAGCTGCTGAGAAAGCCGCTGCGGCAGAAGCCGAAGTGGCTGCTGAGCCAGTTGAAGCGGCGCCTGCTGATGCTGAGGCAGAAGTGGCTGAAGCGCCAGCTGCCGACGCAGCTGAAACGCCTGCTGAAGAAGCTTAATTTCTCAAGCTTGAGCGATGATGCCATCGCACTAGCTTTAGAGGTAAGACATCTTGGCCAATACTAATATGGTAGTCATGGGGCGCATTGTTGCGCCTTATGGCGTTTTTGGTTGGCTAAAAGTGGTGCCGGATACGGAGGCCTTTGACGGCTTGTTTGATTACGACACTTGGTGGCTGGGCAAAGGTAACGATTGGCGTGAATTATTGGTTGAGACAGCCAAGATACACAACGATGTATTGGTAGTAAAACTAAAAGGCATAGACGACAGAGACGCGGCCATGGCTTGCAAAGGCAAGCAAATAGCGGTGCCTAGGTCGCAATTGCCGGAACCCGAAGACGACGCCTACTACTGGTCTGATTTAATCGGCTTACGGGTTAAAAATAAGCAAGCGGTGGATTTTGGTTGCATCGTGGATGTGTTTGAAACCGGTGCCAATGACGTGATTGTTGTGCAAGCAGAGGCAAGCGCGCCGGAAGGCGAACAAGCCAAAAGCAAACCGCAAGAGCGTTTGTTGCCGTTTGTGGCTGACGTGGTACTGGAAGTGGATTTGCCCAATAAAACCATGCTGGTGGATTGGGATGCCGATTTTTAATCATGGCATTTAAGTTTGATGTAGTGACGCTGTTTCCTGACATGTTTGATGCCATCACAAAATTTGGCATCAGCAGCCGGGCCCTACAGCAAAAGATATACGCTCTGCAGTTTTGGAATCCGCGTGATTACACCACGGATAACCATAAAACTGTTGATGACAGGCCTTACGGTGGTGGCCCTGGCATGGTAATGCTGATTGAGCCACTGGAAAAAGCCTTAATGGCGGCCAAAGCAGAACAAGCAGCGGCCAACATAGAAAGTTGGGTTATCCACCTTTCACCGGCAGGCCAGCCTTTGACGCATGAAAAAGTCATGGCCTTGAGTAAAAAAGCCGGCTTGATTTTATTGGCCAGCCGTTATGAAGGTGTGGACCAGCGCTTGATAGATGCGCACGTAGATGAAGAATTGTCGATAGGCGATTACGTGTTAAGTGGCGGCGAGTTACCCGCCATGGCCTTAATCGATAGCATCATTAGGCAACTGCCTGGTAGTTTGGGTGACGGGGATTCGGCCATAGAAGACTCCTTTGTGGATGGCTTGTTGGATTGCCCGCATTACACGAGGCCAGAAGCCTACCAAGGCATGCAGGTTCCTGAGATTTTACTATCGGGTAACCATGCGAAGATTAAACAATGGCGTTTGAAAATGTCATTGCAAAGAACTCGGGATCAACGTCCCGATTTATTGGCCGCAAGGCCGTTGACGAAAGAGGAAGCACGGCTGCTAGAGCAAGACTAACTAGCAGGAACACGTTTCTTCATAATTAAAAGGAACCCGCAAGGGATAAGTAAAATGGCAGATATTATTAAAATGTTAGAACAGGAAGAAATTGCCCGTTTAGGCAAAACCGTTCCTGATTTCGCACCAGGCGACACCGTAGTGATCGGTGTAAACGTGGTCGAGGGCACACGTAAACGTGTGCAATCTTACGAAGGCGTGGTGATTGCTAAACGCAACCGCGGTTTAAATTCATCGTTTATCGTACGTAAAATTTCTTCAGGTGAAGGCGTGGAGCGTACATTCCAAACTTACTCACCATTGATCGCTAGCATTGAAGTTAAACGCCGCGGTGATGTTCGCCGTGCGAAACTGTATTACCTACGTGAGCGTTCAGGTAAATCAGCACGTATTAAAGAGAAATTATTCTCACGTGAAAAAGAAGTGATGGCGCCAGCAGACGACGCGTAAATTTAGCGTTGCTAGCCCAACCCCAACAGTCT
>SXLB01000078.1 GCA_005777825.1 Methylotenera sp.
GCACTTACGACTACGTGGTTGCCTTGCGCGCCGTAATCACCAGTGACTTCATGACCGCACACTGGGCCGAATTGCCTTACGATTTATTAGGCCGGGTATCCAATCGCATCATCAACGAAGTGCGCGGCATCAATCGCGTGGCCTATGACATTTCTGGCAAACCGCCGGCCACCATAGAGTGGGAATAATCATGAGCCGTGCCTTTGTAAACGAAGAACGTTTTGAACAAGCCGGTGGTGAGGAATTAGTTGACCGCCCAATTAGCGAATTTGCTAATTACGTGACGCCAACGGGTGCGCTGGCACTGCAGGACCAAGATGCCGCCTTGATGGCCGAGCTGGCCCCCTTAAAACAATCAGCAGAAGACGCCTTTAATAAAGATAAAGTGGCTGAACTTGAGCGCGATTTACGCTACGTAAGAGCCAGGTTGGACAGTGCAATTTTGGTCGACCCGGCTGGACAAGACCATGCAACCGTATTGTTTGGCGCCAGTGTGACTGTGCAAGACGATGCAGGACTAGCCCATTGCTTTCACATCGTCGGAGAAGACGAAGCCGATGCCAGCATCAATAAAGTCAGCTACGTGTCGCCCCTAGCCAAGTCTTTAATAGGCCAAAAGGTGGGGGACATGGTGACCTGGTTGCGCCCTGCCGGCAACCTTAATTTAGAAATTCTGGACATACACTACCCATCATGAACGTTACGCAAGCCATAACAGAACGCCGTTCGGTCAAGGCATTTGACCCACAACATCGAATGTCCGAGCAAGAGATAAACCAGCTCATGTCGCTGGCCATGCTCTCCCCCACAGCGTTCAACATCCAAAACTGGCGTTTCGTTTTGGTAACCGATCCGCTGTTGCGCCAACAAATACGCACAGCCAGTTGGAATCAAGCACAAGTCGAAGAGGCCTCCTTGCTCATTGTATTGACTGCCGATTTAAACGCTTGGGCTAAACAACCGGAACGCTATTGGAAAAACGCGCCTAAAGCCGCCTCCGACATATTGGTGCCTATGATAGGTCATTACTACCAAAACAACGATCAGGTGCAACGCGATGAAGCCATGCGCTCTTGCGGCATGGCGGCCACCACTCTCATGCTGGCAGCCAAGGAAATGGGTTACGACACATGCCCCATGGACGGATTTGATTTCACTGCCGTGAGCAAACTGCTTAATCTCCCAGCCGACCACATACCAACCATGTTTGTCGTGGTAGGCAAAGCCTTAAAGGCAGCGGCACCACGCGGCGGTCAATTAGCCATGGACGAAGTCGTGGTCTACAACCAATTTTAACTAATCCGTAGGAGAGCCGCTCCTACACAACACTCTTAAGGGTTTAATGTGTTAATCAGCAACAACATCACCGTGCAATTCGGCGCCAAGCCGCTGTTTGAAAACGTATCCGTCAAATTTGGCGACAACAACCGCTACGGTTTGATTGGCGCAAACGGCTGCGGCAAATCCACTTACATGAAGGTGCTGGCTGGGGTGCTCCCCCCTACATCCGGCAATGTCGCTATAGACAGCCACGAACGCATGGCCTTTTTACGCCAAGACCAATTTGCCTACGAAGACCAGCGCGTGCTGGACGTGGTGATGATGGGCCACGAACAAATGTGGAAAGCCAACCAAGAAAAAAATGCCATCTACGCCAATATGGAGGCGACAGAAGAAGATTACATGCGCGCTGCCGAGCTAGAAGGCGTGTTTGCCGAATACGACGGTTATACCGCCGAGGCACGCGCCGGTGAATTGTTGTTGGGTGTGGGCATCCCCATTGAACAACACAATGGCTTAATGAGTGCCGTGGCACCTGGCTGGAAGCTACGCGTATTGCTAGTGCAAGCACTGTTCTCCAACCCAGACATTTTGCTGCTAGATGAGCCAACCAACAACTTGGACATCAACACCATACGTTGGTTAGAAGACGTGCTGAATAACCGCGACTGCACCATGATCATCCTTTCGCACGACCGGCACTTTTTAAACCAAGTGTGCACGCATACCTGCGACATGGACTACGGCAAGATTGCCGTCTACCCTGGCAATTACGACGATTACATGGAAGCCAGCACCGCAGCACGCGCCCAACAAGCCAAAGACAATGCCAAAGCCAAACAACAAGTGGCGGATTTGCAGGACTTCGTGCGCCGTTTCTCCGCCAACGCCTCGAAAGCCAAACAAGCCACCAGCCGTGCCAAGCAAATCGATAAAATTAAAATCGAAGAATTCAAGCCGTCTTCACGCCAATACCCCTTCATTCGCTTTGAATACGACGAGCGCGAAAAGCTATACCGCAATGCCGTGGAAATCAAAAAACTCAGCCACGGCTTTGATAAACCCTTGTTTAACGACGTCAGCATGATGTTTGAAGCCGGTGAAAAAGTCGCCATCATTGGCGAAAACGGCATCGGTAAAACCACTTTCTTACGTTGCCTAGCCGGCGATTTGTCGCCTAAGCACGGCGAAGTGAAATGGGCGGAAAAAGCCAACATAGGCTATTTCGCGCAGGACCACGAATACGAATTTGAGCAAGGTGAAGACCTATTTGAATGGATGTCACGCTTTAGGCAAGTGGGCGACGACGACCAAGTGGTGCGCAGCATGTTAGGTCGCTTATTATTTGGCGGCGACGACACCAAAAAATCCGTCAAAGTCCTATCCGGTGGCGAAAAAGGCCGCATGCTCTACGGCAAAATGATGCTGGGTCGCACCAACGTCATGCTGATGGACGAACCGACCAATCACATGGACATGGAATCCATCGAAGCGCTTAACACCGCCTTGGATAAATACAAAGGCACGCTGTTCTTTGTCAGCCATGACCGCGAATTCGTTAGCTCCATTGCCACGCGCATCATAGAAATCAAAGCCGACGGCATAGTTGACTTCAGCGGCAACTACGAAGACTACTTAGCCAGCCAAGGCGTGGAGTAATCCCAAACTAAACTAGCCTGCGTTTGACCTAGGTCAATGCGCACGGCAGATGAAAAGATCATATTGGTAAGCACTGCAATGATGCAGTGTTTGCCATAGGACTTTCATCATGAAATTATTAAGCGATTTACTATCCACTGACTACGGCCTACAAAGTGTCGCCGTGATTGCCTTTGTCTTAGTCATGGTGGTGTTCTTCTCCGTGTACTTCAAACGCCACATGGATCAAGATGCCAAGAATGCCGGATTGAAATAACCCCTCTTCCAAGAGCCAAATAAAAAAACCCAGCCACTTTCGTGAACTGGGTTTATTTTATGGCTAAGATTGTTAGGCTTAAAATAGCGCTAATTAGGCTTTATTGGTGCCGGCGCGTTTACGCTCGTTTTCCGTTAAATGGCGTTTGCGGATACGTATGGTTTTTGGGGTGATTTCCACCAACTCATCGTCATCAATAAATTCCACCGCCGATTCCAAAGACAAGGCGATAGGCGTAATCAAGCGCACCGCTTCATCGGTACCGGATGAACGCACGTTGGTCAGTTGTTTACCTTTAATTGGGTTCACCACCAAGTCGTTATCACGGCTGTGCACGCCTATGATCATGCCTTCGTACAATTTATCGCCGGGCACAGAGAACATTTTTCCGCGGTCTTGCAATTTCCATAAGGCGTAAGCCACGGCCTCGCCTTTTTCGGCGGAAATCAACACGCCATTCCGGCGACCTGGCATGTCGGCTTTCACCGGGGCGTATTCGTCAAACACGTGGCCCATTAAGCCGGTACCGCGTGTCATGGTTAAAAATTCGCCTTGGAAACCAATCAAACCGCGCGCTGGAATTTTGTATTCCAAACGGGTACGGCCGTTACCATCGGATTCCATGTTAAGCATTTCACCACGACGACGACCCAATTCCTCCATGGCTGCACCTTGGTGCTCGTCTTCTAAATCGACAGTGAGAATTTCATAAGGCTCGCATTTTTCACCGTTTATTTCGCGGAACACCACTTTTGGTTTACCCACGGCCATTTCAAAGCCTTCACGGCGCATGGTTTCCAACAAAATAGTTAAGTGTAATTCACCGCGACCGGATACGCGGAACACGTCGGCATCTTCGGTTTCTTCCACGCGCAAGGCCACGTTAACCAACAATTCTTTGGTTAAGCGATCACGGATTTGACGTGATGTGACAAACTTACCTTCTGTACCGGCTAAGGGTGAGGTATTCACCATGAAGTCCATGCTCAAGGTAGGCTCGTCCACACCTAGATGCGGCAAGCCCACTGGGTTTTCACGATCGCATATGGTGAAGCCTATGCCGATGTCGTCTAGACCAGAAATAATCACGATGTCGCCGGCTTCAGCTTGTTCTACTGGCACGCGCTCCAAGCCTTGGAAACCCAAAACCTGATTAATCTTGCCCATGGTCACTTGCTTGTCACCGTTCATGATGGTGACGGCCTGACCGGTTTTGATCTTACCGTTGCTAACGCGGCCCACACCCAATCGGCCCGTGTAGGTTGAGTAATCCAAAGCGGAGATTTGCATTTGCAATGGCGCATTGCTATCACCAGCAGGTGGTGACACGTGTTTAAGGATGGTGTCAAACAAGGCACGCATGTTGTCTGAAGGTGTCTTCATGTCCATCATGGCATAACCGTTAATGGCTGACGCGTAAACAATAGGGAAATCCAACTGGTCGTCATTGGCGCCTAAGTTAGCAAACAAATCAAAGGTTTGGTTGATCACCCAATCGGTACGGGAACCTGGGCGGTCCACCTTATTGATCACAACTATGGGTTTCAAACCCAAGGCCAAGGCTTTCTTGGTCACGAAACGGGTTTGAGGCATAGGGCCTTCCACCGCATCCACCAACAACACCACGCCGTCCACCATGCCTAATACGCGCTCTACTTCACCACCAAAGTCCGCATGGCCTGGGGTATCCACAATGTTGATGCGCGTGCCTTCGTAAACCAAGGCGGTGTTTTTCGCCAAAATGGTAATGCCGCGTTCTTTCTCTAAATCATTAGAGTCCATGACGCGCTCCACCACGGCGTGGTGAGCGGCAAAGGTGCCGGCTTGTTGTAGAAGCTTGTCTACCATGGTGGTTTTACCGTGGTCAACGTGGGCAATGATGGCGACGTTTCTTAAATTCCTGCTGCTAGGGGTGCTTGACATAGTGTGGAGCCAGTATTGAAAGGCGGCGATTCTAACATACTTAAGGGCCAATTAATTTTCCCACTCAAATTATTAATTTGACAATCCCGATTAATTGTTTATACTGCGCGCTTCATTCGCATTACGCCTTATTTGGTAATGCTTGAATCATTGCCCTGACCCTTCTGTTGCTCGTGATTGTTTGTAGCAACTATCAAGAAATCAGCTGTATCGATTTTTACTGGTTAGCGGCTGTGCCCGTGCGCTGGTAAAGATTGTATTAGCTTGTTGTTAGCAACATTGCACACTGCTTTTGTGTGCATAGTTTGATTTAACGAACACCCAATACCCTCTGCGTTTATATTGCCCTTGTGGCATGAGCTGAATTGCATCGCTTATGCACAAAGGATATGCCCGTTTTTACTTAGCGCCCTTTTGTTTTATTTACTATTGCTTATCGTTTACAGGCGACAAGCTAGAAAGGGTCTACTTTGTCTTTTGCATCATTAAATCTTGATAACGCCTTGCTTCGTGCTATTGAAGAATCAGGCTACACCACCCCAACCGCTATTCAAGCGCAGGCTATTCCTGTTGTGACCGCTGGTCATGACTTGATGGCCTCTGCACAAACCGGCACCGGTAAAACCGCGGCCTTTATGTTGCCAGCCTTAAACTTATTGGCTACCCCACACGAATTAAAAAGCCGTGGCCCACGTATCTTGGTCTTAGTGCCTACCCGTGAATTGGCCACGCAAGTGAACGAAGCTGCGCGTAAGTACGGCAAATTCATCCGCGCCCGTACCGTGAGCATCGTTGGCGGCATGCCATACCCATTACAAAACAAATTGCTATCGCAACCACTGGACATCTTGGTGGCTACCCCAGGTCGCTTGTTAGACCACATGGAGCGTGGCCGCATCGATTTGTCCCGCTTGCAAATGTTGGTGTTGGACGAAGCCGATCGCATGTTAGACATGGGCTTCTTACCGGATGTTGAACGCATCTGCGAACAGTTGACTGCTGAACGCCAAACGCTGTTGTTCTCTGCCACCTTAGACGGTGACATTGCGCGCATTGCCCGACAAATCTTGAAAAACCCCAAAACCATACAAGTGGCGACGCAAAAAGAAAAACACGCCAACATAGAACAACGCTTGCATTACGTGGATGACATGACGCATAAAAACAAATTGCTAGAGCATTTGTTGATTGCCCCAGAAGTAAACCAAGCCATTATTTTCACCTCGACCAAACGCCATTGCGACGTGCTGGCTGAAGATTTGTATGCCGCAGGCCATAAAACGGCGGCATTGCATGGCGACATGACGCAAGGCGCGCGCAACCGCACCTTGACCAAATTACGCCAAGGCGACGTTAAAGTCTTGGTGGCCACCGATGTGGCAGCCCGAGGCATAGACGTGGCTGGCATCACTCACGTGATTAATTACGATTTACCAAAATTTGCCGAAGATTACGTGCACCGTATTGGCCGTACTGGCCGCGCTGGCAACACCGGTATTGCCATTTCCTTTGCGTCTAATATAGACCGTCACATCTTACGCAAAATTGAACAATTCACCGGCAACCGCATGGACCCATCTACCATAGAAGGCTTTGAACCTAAACGCGCCATGAAAATGGATGGCCCAGGTAACGGCCGTGGTGATCGCGGCGATATCCGCCGTGATGCACACAAACCAGGTGGTCGCGGTGGCTTTAAACCGCGTGATGACCGTGGCAGCTTTAATGACCGTGGTCCACGCACAGAGCGCACAGGCGGCTACCAAGCGCGCGATGGCGCTAGCCGTGATGACCGTGGCAACCGTGACTTCACTGCTCGTCCAAGCAACGGTAACGCTTACGCTGGTCGCAGCGACAGGCCAACTGATGACAGGCCGCGTCAATTTTCTGACCGCCCTAACGCAGCCCGCCCGCAAGGTGACCGCCCAGCAGCTGGCGCGCCTAACCGCAGCTTTGGCGACAGCATTGCCTTTGGCAAAAAACCTTACTCACGCGACAACGCTAGCGCGCCTCGTGGCGACAGCAACCGCGACAGCCGTGGCAACCGTCAAGATGCCAACCGTGGTGACAACCGCGTATTGGGCGCCCGTTACGAAGGCCGCAACGATGCTGCCCGTGGCGATCGCGCTGCTGCACCGCAACGTCGTGATAGCGCTAGACCGGACAGCCGTCCAGCTCGCGCCAATAATGACACGCGTAGTTTTGGTAATGCGAATGCAGGCAGCAATGCACCGCGTCGCCCTCGTAGCTTTGCATAATTAAGGATAGAATCCAGCGGCTGGGAATGGCATCGCTTGTATTCAAGGCATGCCAACTCCCGGCCCCTAGTTAGAGAGAAACAATGACAGAAACCGTACAGTTCGACAGCTTAGGCTTGGCGCCCGAGTTACTCAGAGCACTGACCGATTCAGGGTACACCACCCCCACCCCAATTCAGGCGCAAGCCATCCCGCTAGCATTAGCTGGCGGTGACTTAATGGCAGGCGCACAAACCGGCACCGGCAAAACCGCGGCCTTTTCCCTGCCACTACTGCAAAAATTATTACCGTTTGCCAATAACGGCGCCTCTCCTGCTAAACACCCGATACGCGCACTGGTCTTAACACCGACACGCGAATTGGCCATCCAAGTAGAAGAAAGCGTCAAAGCCTATGCCAAGCACACACCCTTACGTTCATTAGTGGTGTTCGGCGGCGTGGACATTAAAACGCAAACCCCGCATTTAAAAACCGGTGTGGAAGTGCTGGTTGCGACCCCGGGTCGTCTGCTCGACCATATCGAACAAAAAACCTTGCAACTGAATCAAGTGCAAGTCTTAGTGCTGGACGAAGCCGATCGCATGCTAGACATGGGCTTTATGCCGGATCTAAAAAGAATCTTGGCTTTGCTGCCTAAACAACGGCAAACCTTGATGTTTTCAGCCACGTTTTCCAATGAAATCAAAAAACTGGCCGACGACTTTTTAAGCCATCCCCAGCTAATCGAAGTGGCACGCAGCAACGCCACCAACGATAACGTTACGCAAATGGTTTACCCGGTTGCGCAAAGCGATAAAGAAGCTTTGTTGATACAGCTATTGAAAAATAGCGACTCCAAACAAGTCTTAATTTTCACTAAAACCAAAATGACTGCCAGCCGCTTAAGCCGCAGCTTGGCCAAGGTAGGCATAGCCGCCGACGCCATCCATGGCGACAAATCGCAACAAGAGCGCAATAAAGCCTTGGATGCATTTAAATCAGGGGCTGCCACGGTATTGGTGGCCACCGATGTGGCCGCACGCGGTTTAGACATAGACCAATTGCCCATGGTGATTAACTACGAAATACCCAGCGCACCGGAAGATTACGTCCACCGCATAGGCCGTACCGGCCGAGCAGGCGCATTGGGCGTGGCCATTTCCTTTGTCAGCCCTGAAGAAGACAAATACTTGGTGGAAATTGAAAAATTGATTAAACGCGAGATTCCTAAAGAAAGCATAGAAATTGATAGGGCTGGCGCACGCAGCCGCAGCGCGCACAAGCCTGCCAACAGCCATGCCAGTACTTCTCATGCGTCTGCAGGTCAAGATGCCTCTACTAGCAGAAGGCCAGCGCCTAAGAAGAAAAGCACCGACCCTTGGTTTGATAAACCTTATGAAGCGGTGGTGGCGCAGAAACAAGCGGCCATTAAAGCGCCAGCCAGTAACAGCAAAAAGGCCCCGGTGGCCGCCCTGCTGGGTGGGATCGCTTTTAATAAATAATTGGCTACAGGTGGTTATATACAACCACCTTGGCTAATTTCAACCTACTTCCACAGCTAAACTGGTCCCGCTATAAAACACGCTTAGATTTAATGCTCTTTAAATTCAATGCATTATCGATGAATTTAATGGCCCAAAAAAAACTGGCACGGTTATCGCATAAGTCATAGCAGAAAATCCTAGCAGTGAAATTAAGCACGTCATAATTTGAAGGGTTGTGTGTGCGCTTAGTGGGTGGATTTTTAGTTTGCATATTAATAAAGCAAAAAAGGCGCCCTAGGCGCCTTTTTTGCTTTTCTTGCGGACTATCGTAAAAAGATTAAGTATTACTCTTTACCAATTTGGTAAGCCTCTTCGTTGTCTTCTACGATTTTGCCGGTGGTGGCATCCACTTCTACTTTGAACTCTTTACCGTCAGCAGCGGTAATATCAAATTCGTAAGAAGCTTTACCGTCGGCCTCTACTTCGTATTCTGTTTCCGTCACATTGCCTGGGTGGGCTACTAAAGCCGTGGCTTTTGCCGCGGCTTCCGTTACCTTAGCCGCAGCTTTAAACTTCGCGTCATCGGCCTTTACTTCTTGCTCAACTTCCGTGACTTTGCTTGTTTTTGCATCGACTTCGATGTCCCATGATGTGCCGTCAGCAGACTCAACATCAAACTCATAAACGCCGTTTTTGCCTTCATTTTTGAATTCAACTTTAACAATTTTGCCATCGTGCGATGCCAGTGCTGCTTTAACGGCTTTACCTAAGGCGTCGTGTGATTTAGGTTTTAGGCTGTCGTGACCAGCCATGGCAGTATTTGCAAAAAAAGCAGCGGCAATTAAACCAGCACCTACAGTTAAACGTAACATTTTAAAAATCTCCATTCGTATTAAATATCTCGGCATTGGGTGATTAAGTCGACTGACTTAACGCCCTGTATCCGTAAGGTTAATTCTAGCAAAAACCATGTATATATTTAATTAATTTACACTTTATTGCAAATTGGTTATAAGTAACCAGTTAAAAATGCGCCGTTTTGATGAAGCCAACCAAGATTAGTTCAAACACAAAAATGTTTAAACTGCTGTATGCATACAGCTAGATACTGGTGCTTAGTTGAGAGGATGTATGGCCAGCGAAGATTAGTAGCTATTGCCGGTGAATTTTTTGATGTCGCGCAATTGGCGTTTAGTGGGTCGACCTGAACCGCGCTCGCGGCGCGCATGAGCATCCAAGCCGGTAACTTTGAGGTTTTCTCGCTTCGCCTGACTGGCCGGCGTTTCTTGATATAACATGGCTGCTTCCGGTGCGCCCTTGCGCACATTAGATAAAGCCAGCACAGCCACTTCAATCTCGACATCACGCGTGCGTATGGCCGCCAACTGACCAGGTCGTAATTCTTTGGCCGGTTTGACCCTGTCGCCATCCAAATGTACTTTGCCAGTGTCGATGGCTGTAGTGGCTAAGCTACGGGTTTTAAAAAAACGCGCCGCCCACAACCATTTGTCTAACCGACATTTGCTTTCCACTTCACTATTCATATTGCCGCAAACCTAGAAGATGGCTTAACGCGTGCGCTCTAGCAAGGTGGTTTTTGGTAGATTTTGCTCCAACACCAACTTAAAGGATGCCAAGGTTTCAGTTGCTAGGACGCTCACTGCTTCGAGGGTATGGCCCGTGAGCAGCAATATGCCTTCTGCCACATTATTCATGGTGTTGATGTGAAATTGCCCCTGTGCCACCGCCTCCACCACTTCGTCCGCCAAGATAAGGTGACGAACATTGCGACCCGGGATTAACACGCCCTGCGTGCCATCTAAGCCTATGTCTTTACATACCCTAAAGTAGCCTTCTATCTTTTCATTAAGGCCACCCACCGGCAGCACTTCGCCGTGTTGATTTAAGGCGCCGGTCACGGCTACGCCTTGCTTAATAGGCAATCTCGACAAAGCCGATAAGAGCACAAATAACTCCGCGCACGATGCCGAATCGCCATCCACGCCGTTGTATTCTTGTTCAAACACCAAGGAGGCCGTCATGTTCAGCGGGTTCAGTTTGGCAAAATTGGTGTGCAACCAACTTTGCAATATCATCACGCCTTTATCGTGCGTGGGGCCGCTCATCAGTACTTCACGGTCTATGGTTAGCACATCGCGGCGACCGGCATAGCAATTAGCCGAAATGCGGATGGGCGAGCCAAAACTGGCGTCGGCAAGGTCTATGTGCGTTAAACCGTTGATTTGGCCGACGGCTTCGCCTTGCACGGTAATCATCAATTCGTTATCGACGATGGAGTCACGCATGTGCCCTTCTATGTAACCGTGCCGTGCATAACGCCGACTGATGGCGGCTTTCACGTCTTCCACATCGACTAATTTAGCCTCACGCAAACTGGCTGCCGCGGCGCTCTCTAACATCAATTTTTCTAGCACGGCGAATTCGGTGCTTAAGCGTGTTTGGTCTTCTTCCAACCTATGCATGGCTTGCAACAAAGCCACCACGGCGGCGGCCGTGAAGTGACTGCAATTAAATTGCTGGCATTTTTGGGCGATAAAGGCGGCGTAGGCCGCGTAATTATCCGGACTGGCTTTCACTTTTTCGGCGAACTCAATCTTGATCGGGAAGTAATTAAAGAAATCGTAGTTCTCGTCTATCAGCAAATAATAATCTTCGCGCGTGGCCACCAGCACCAATTTAACCGACACCGGTATGACGGATTGCGCGCTCACAAAACTGCCTCCTGCGCTGCCACTGCTGGCTAAATCTTCTATCTGCAAGGTGCCATTGCGTAAAAAGCGATGCAGCTTTTCTAATATCTGCGCCCCATTGGCTTCGTCTGCCAACAGATCGCGTAAGTTAATCAGCAAGGTGCCGCCGTCGGCGCGCAACAAATTGCCGGCGCGCAAACGCAAAAAATCCGGCGCCGCGCTGGATTCCGCTGCACTTTCTATGCCGCCAAATAGCGATTGCAAACTGGGGTCGTTGTCGTAAATGACTGGCGCATGGGCCGCGCTCTGACCGGCAGCCAAAACGCCTTGATGGTGATCCACCAATAAATTCACGCGGTAACGGCCAAAAAAACTTTCGCTTAACAAGGCATCCAGGTTGCTGTCTCCCTCGCCTGCTGCACTGGGTTGCCAAGCTTCCAAATACTCCATGATGTCTTTTTGCATCCAAGCAAAATAAGCCAGCAAACTGGCGTTGTTGGCAATCGCCGGCACGCTGGCATTGATGCCTTGTAATTGCGCTTGAAGAAAGGTCACTATGGCGGTGCTGGCTTGATCCTTGATGCGCGCTTCCAACAAATTGGCTAACTCTTTAGCCAAATGCCGAATAAATTGATCCAAGGCTTGTTTTAATTGACCGCCCACCCCTGCCGGTAATTTTAAAAACACCGGTTTGCCTTGGCTGTCAAAAGGATACAAGGCAACCAAATCATTAGGCGGCACTTGTTTGGCCGCAGCATCGTGCATCGCACTTAACATCAAGGTGGTACGACCCGTACCAGGTTCGCCCAGGGCCAACAAATTAAAACCAGGCTGGCGGATAGCCAAGCCAAATTCAGCGGCTTTTTTGGCTTCGGGTTGCGCCACCCAGGCTTGTTGCTGCGCACTGCATTGCTTGCCTCCCAGCAAGGATGAAGTATCCGCAAATTTAAATTGCTTGGGGTCAATATTGAGGGTTAATTGCTCAGGGCTTAAAGACTGTGACATATCACCTAACTAAATTATCAAATCGATAGTGTTAAACATTATTTTTAAGGCAGTTGCCAGCGCTTTTGCGCATCGTGGTCACTGTCCTTGTCGTCCAACCAGCGTTCACCGCTTGCGGTCAGTTCTTTCTTCCAAAATGGCGCTTGCGTTTTCAAGTAATCCATAATGAATTCGCAGGCTTTAAAGGCCTGATCGCGGTGCGCACTGGCTACCGCCACCAAAACGATTTGCTCGCTAGCCTGCAGGCTGCCCACGCGATGCACCACGGTCGCATCCAACACAGCCCAGCGGCTGGCTGCGTCAGCCACAATAGCCTGCAAGGCTTTCTCGGTCATGCCCGGGTAATGCTCCAAGGTCAATTGACTCACCGTCTCGCCCTCGTTTAAATCACGCACCAAGCCAACAAAACTCACCAAGGCACCGATGTCTTGGCGTGACTCGCGCATGCGAGCCAACTCAAAATTTAAATCAAAATCTTCGCTTTGAACGGCAATTTTCATGGTGGCATTAATTTAGGGCTGACTTAGCCGCCGGTCACCGGTGGGAAAAACGCCACCTCGTCACCGTCGACAATTAAGGCCTGATCATCGACCAATTCATGATTAATCGCACCCCGGACTTTTAAGCTACCGAGTAACATTTTTTGCCAGACCTCACTGCGTTTAGCCAACAGGCCTTTTAGTTTCAATAAGCTCAATTCGTCGTCCGGCAATTCCAAATCTTCACTGGAAAACTTCAAGGTTTCTTTTAATCTTGCAAAATAAAATATCTTTATTTTCATAATGTTATATAAATTTATTAATCTTCTTTATCTTCTACTACATCCAACACATCGAGCGGCTGATCGGCCAATTCGACGCGTTCAATCTTAGCAAAACGTTGGGTGATTTTTTGACTGGAGATGTGCACGTCTTGGGCATTTTCATGGGCTTGACGGATGTTGTCGGCCAGCTTCTTCATGCGCTGATCAAAGCGCCCAAAGTCTTTGCTAAGTTTAGCCAATTCTTCTTTAATGACGTGTACTTGCTTGCGCGTTTCCACGTCTTTTAACACCGCGCGCGCGGTATTTAACACCGCCATCAAGGTGGTGGGTGACACCACCCAAACGCGCTTATTCATGGCGTACTCAATGACATCTTGATGGTAGGCGTGCAATTCAGCAAACACCGCTTCAGCCGGTATAAACATCACCGCGCCGTCGGACGTGACATTGGAAATGATGTATTTCTTGGCGATGTCATCGACGTGTTTTTTTACGTCCAATTTGAATTGCTTTTCCGCCAGCAGTTGTTCGGCTTCGGCTAACTTGCTATCAAACATGCGGTGGTAGTTTTCCAAGGGAAACTTACTGTCCACCGCAACGGTGCCGGTAGGTTCGGGTAGAAATAAGGCGCAATCGGCCCGCGTGCCGTTTTCAAAACTGTGCTGCATGGCGTAGGAGTTAACCGGCAATACATTGCGCACCAAGGCCTCCAATTGCACCTCACCAAAGGCACCACGCGAACGCTTGTCGCCCAACAACTCTTGCAGGCTCACCACGTTAGTGGTTAAACCATCGATTTTCTTCTGCGCTTCGTCTATGGTGGCCAATCGCGCCATCACATCAACAAAGGTTTGATTGGTTTTCTTAAAGCCCTCGTCCAAGCGCTCGGACACCTTGCCACCTATTTGCTCCAAACGGTTGTCCACGGCTTTGCTTAAACTCTCTATGCTTAGGCTTAGGGTGGTGGTGGCTTTAAGCATGGTATCGTTAATCAAGGCTTGCTGCGCCTGTCCTTGTTCCGCCAAGGTGGTGTGCAGTTTCTCCATGATGCTTTCACGGGTCAATGCTAAATTGCTGTTTTGCGCCAATTGCAAGGCCTGCATGGCTTCGCGTGTGCTTTGCAACTCGTTGGCCACGCTAGCACGCAAGCGTTCACTGGTCTCTTGCGAGGACGCGCTTAAGCGGTCGCCCAATTTATTTAAGCCATCATTAAAATCCAGCAACATGGCCCGGTGCTTTTCTTCTAACTGCTGCAGTATTAAGGCTTGCTGATTGCCTGCCGAACCTCGGCTTATTAGCCTGAGTAACAGCAAGAAAATCAGCACCAGCAAGACCAATATGGAAATTTGTATCATGGGATGGATTATACCTGATGGGGCCAGGCCCGCTTGAGCAATGTATAGGGCGAGCGTCGCTTAAACTAGGTCACGGGCACGCAATTCCGACTTGATGTAGGCGTAATAAATCGGCGCAGCAACAATGCCGGTTAAACCAAATGCGGCTTCCATGCAGAGCATGGCGATTAACAGTTCCCAGGCATTAGCGCGTATCTGACTGCCAACAATGCGCGCATTTAAAAAGTACTCCAACTTATGGATAACAATCAAATACAGCAAAGAGCCCACCGCCACCAACAAGGATTGACTGAGGCTAACGATGACTATCATGGTGTTGGAGATTAAATTGCCTATCACCGGAATCAAACCGACCACAAAGGTAATGGCTATCATGGTTTTAATCAGCGGCAGATGCACCCCCATCATAGGCAACACCAAGGCCAAATACATAGCAGTAAAAACCGTGTTGATAGCGGAAATGCGCACTTGCGCAAACACCACACGCTTGAATGCATCGCTAAAAAACTCACCGCGGCAAGCTAAAGCCCGCGCAAATGGCTTGAAGTTGTCCATGGCCACCGCGTCGCGCACCGCCAATATGCCGCCTATGATCATGCCTATTAAGATGTGTGCGGTTGCCCTGCCGGCTTCCTTACCCACCACTTGCAATTCATCGGCATGACTGCGTAACCACTGTGATGCTTGCTCTTTAAAGGTAATGGCATCGGCCGGCAAATGCTCAAACAACCAAGCCGGCAATATCTTACGGCTGTCTTCTATGATTTGCGCCATTTTGGCCAGCAGTACGGTTAAGCTGCCCGAATCGGATCTAAAAAAAGCCACCAAACCGGCGCCGGCAAAGGCCAGCAAGCTAACAATAATCACCACCAGTATGGCGACTGCCCATAATTTTGATACATTACTTGGCTTATTGTTCGAAAACCTTCTCGCCAGCATGGGCGTGATGATGTGCACCAATTCAAAAACCAACAAGCCAGCCAACACAGCCGGCAACAAATGAAATAGCAGCACAAATACCAGCGCAATGGCGGCCATGATCCAAGCGGCCACTTCGTGCGCAGTCGCGGGGCTGAGTTTAATTGTTTTAGTCATGCGTACACCTTAATTACACCTAGGAATTTTTTGCCACAATAGCATAAGCCGATTTATTTGTTGATGAAATGTGTGCTTATTCCGCATAGGGCTTAAAACGGTTTAGAAAATTGGCCGCTTCCTGGATCGGCAAGTTCAGCACCAAATCCACATGCTCGCCAAAGCTTTTGCTAACGATGCTGCCTTTGCATTTTTGCAAGGCACTGTTCATGGTGTCCATTTGCTTATAGCTAAGGCTTAATGCGTAATGCTGCATTTCAACAAACGCAACGGTTTTGGCTTGATCTAAAGCCAGCTTGGCCGTACCGCCATAAGCCCGCGCTAAACCGCCGGTACCTAAATTAATGCCGCCGTAATAGCGTATTACTGCCACGCAAACATTAATCAAATCGCGCCCTTCTATGAGCTTGAGCACAGGCATGCCGGCCGTACCCGACGGTTCACCGGCATCGGAAAATCGCGGTACGATGGCCGCGCCCACTTTTAATCGATAGGCGTAAGCCAAATGATGTGCGCTGGGATGCTTAGCCGCAAACGCGCGCAAGGCAGCGGCCAGCTGGCGCTCATCGGCCACCGGCAGCGCCATGGCAAGAAAACGCGATTTATTAATGGTCTGCTCGGCAAAGCCGGCCTCGGCTAGCACTAACAATTAACTTAACCCACTGATATGGCCTGCCTGGTTAACAGCTATGCGCTCACTGGCAGGCAGCTTAGGCAAGCCTGGCATGGTCATGATGTCGCCACATACGGCCACGACGAATTCCGCACCACGTGACAAACGCAATTCGCGTACGGTCAACACGTGGCCAGTAGGCGCCCCACGCAAAGTCGGGTCGGACGAAAAGGAATACTGCGTTTTGGCTATGCATACCGGAAAATGCCCGTGATGTTTTTCCAAACTAGCCAAGCTTGCTTGGGCCTTAGGGCTGAACTCAACCTGACTGGCCCCGTATATTTTTTGCGCCACACACTTTATTTTATCGGCCAAGGGCATGGCATCCGGGTACAAAAGTCGACACGCCTGGTTGCCACGGCTGGCGATTAGACGCAATACCGCATCGGCTAAATCAACCGCCCCACCCGCCCCCTGCGCCCAATGCTTGCAAACCACCGCTTGCGCACCCAACTTGGCGACGGCCGCTTGCAAACAGGTGATTTCAGCATCGCTGTCGCTATCAAAGTGGTTGATGGCGACCACCACAGGTAAATTGAATGCTTGCTGCAAATTGGTCAGGTGCTTTTCCAAATTCGCCATGCCGGCAATCAAGGCGGCGGTATTTTCCTGATTTAAGTTTTTCACTTCCATCCCGCCGTGAAATTTCAGTGCCCGCACGGTGGCCACCAAGACCGCTGCCGCTGGCTTTAATCCACTCTTGCGGCACTTAATGTCCATGAATTTTTCGGCGCCTAAATCCGCGCCAAAGCCCGCTTCAGTCACCACAAAATCAGCTAGCTTTAAGGCCGCTTGGGTCGCCACCACGGAATTGCAGCCGTGCGCGATATTGGCAAACGGGCCACCGTGCACCAAAGCCGGGGTGTGAGCCAAGGTTTGCACCAAGGTAGGTTGAAAGGCATTTTTCAGCAATGCCGTCATCGCACCCTCGGCTTGCAAATCGCTGGCTAACACGGCTTGCTGCTGTTTGTTTAGGCCTATCTGTATATTGGCAAGGCGTTGTTGCAAATCGGCTAAAGAGGTGGCCAGGCAAAAGATTGCCATGACCTCGCTGGCGACGGTAATGTCAAATCCGGTTTGCCTGCTGTAGGGAATCAACGTATTGGTCTGCGTGTCTTTACTATGACTATTCAGGGTGACGTCACGCAGTGCCCTATCGTTCATGTCCAAGCATCGGCGCCAACTGATGCTATCCGGATCAATGTTCAAGGCATTGCCTTGGTATACATGGTTATCAATTAAGGCAGCCAGCAAATTATTGGCACTGGCGATGGCATGAAAGTCACCGGTGAAATGCAAATTAATGTCTTCCATGGGCAACACTTGTGAGTAGCCGCCACCGGTTGCGCCGCCTTTCAGACCGAACACTGGGCCCAACGACGGCTCGCGCATGCACACCATGGCGCTTTTTTGCTTTTCCGCCAGCAAGCGATTTAAGGCATCGGCCAAACCTATGGTAGTGGTGGTTTTACCTTCGCCGGCCGGGGTTGGGCTAATGGCCGTAACTAGGATTAACTGGCCGTCAGGCTTAGCCTGCAATCTTTGCATGGCTTGCGCCGACAGCTTGGCAATATACGGCCCATAGTGCAGCAAATCCTCGGGCGCTAAATTCAACGCCGCCGCAATTTGCGTTATGGCTTGCATTTCAGCCGCTTGCGCGATGGCTATGTCGCTTAGCATGGCCACTAAAAATCGCCTTTACTGGCTTTATTGATCAAGCTCAATAAACTGGTTTCCAAGTCTCTTGCGGCTTGTTGTGCGCGTAACGTCGGCTGTTTAATGTGACTCAGGTCGTAAGTCGGTCTGGCCAGTGCGATAAACAAACGCATGCGCCGATTGGCATCCGGCTTTTCGTAAATGGCGATGCGGCACGGCGCAAACACCAAAAATTCCGGATGATCGAGAAAGATTTCCGTGCCCAAGCTTAAATTGCAGAAGCTTTGTACTTCCTTAATGCCCTGCGGGTCTATGCCACGGTTTTTGATGTGTTCGGTGATGGAAAAATTGGCCGGGTTAACAAAGTTAATGCTTAGCGCCAAGCTTTTTAAACTTTCCGTGACGTCTTGGTAAGTTAAGCCCTCACGCACCGGCAATTCGTATATGGCATTAGTCGGGTCTATGGCCGGCATGCCGGCTTCCACTTGCCCTGAAAGCAAAGCATGCTTTGATTTGGGCGGATTTAGGCTGCAAGCACACAACATGCACGCCACCAAGAACAGCACAGCCGACAGACGCATACATCCCTTTGTTTTTTGATTGAGCTAAGTGCTAATTATGCACTTATTTTTAGTGCTGCATTCACTGCCGCCTGATTAAATTGCGGCGCAATCAATTCTATGAAGCCATACATATAGCTGCGCAAAAAAGCATCCTTGCGCACGCCCAAATAGGTGGTGCTGTCGGCAAACAAATGGCTGACATCGACTTTAATCAAACTGGCATCGCGCTCATCGTCGTAAGCCATGTTGGCCAACAAGCCCACGCCCAAGCCCAAACTGACATAGGTTTTAATCACGTCGGCATCGATGGCGGTCAACACCACATTCGGCGACAAACCGGCATTGCTAAAAGTGGTGGAAACCAGCGTGCCACCAGTGAACCCAAAATCGTAGGTGATCAGTGGGTAAGCCGCCAATTTCTTTAGACTAAGATTGCTTTCCAATAGCAAAGGATGGCCATGCGGCACCACCACACAACGATTCCATTTATAACAAGGCAAACACAGTAAATTTTCAAAATCGCTGATGTACTCGGTGGCAATCCCTATGTCCGCATCGCCATTGGCGACCAGTTCAGCCACTTGCTTGGGGTTGCCTTGGTGGATATTGAGTTTCACTTGCGGAAACTGCGTCATAAACGTTTTTACTGCCGTCGGCAATTTGTAACGTGCTTGCGTGTGGGTCGTAGCTATGGTCAAGGTGCCGGTTTCGATGTTGGCAAATTCATCACCCACCCGCTTGATGTTGTCGACCTGTTGCATGACTTTGGCGGCCAAATTTAGTATTTGTTGGCCAGGCTCGGTAATGCCGGTTAAACGTTTGCCATTCCGCTGAAAAATCTGCAGGCCTATCTCTTCCTCAAACAACTGAATCTGCTTACTCACGCCAGGCTGCGAGGTATACAAAACCTCAGCCGCATTAGTGATATTTAGGTCTTGTCGCGCCACTTCATTTAGGTATCGCAATTGTTGTAATTTCATCCGCTGTTCTTTCCATCAAAACCGTGCGTTCAATATAACGAAAAATTATACGTATAGAATAACATATTCTAAAAAAACTAATTTACTCCTGCTATAGTGCGCATCTAAATTTTTTAGTTCCACCCTTTTGATAACGGATACTCCATATGGAATTTGGTTACATCATTGCAGGCTTTTTAGTTGGCTTATTGGTAGGTCTTACTGGCGTCGGCGGCGGCTCCTTGATGACGCCCATCCTAGTGCTGTTCTTTCACATTAAACCGGCATTCGCGGTAGGCACGGACCTGCTTTACGCAGCCGTGACCAAAAGTGTCGGTATTTTCGCCCACGGCAAACTGGGTAACATTGATTGGAAAATAGTGCGACTGCTGGCTTATGGCAGTGTGCCAGCCTCCATCTTGACCACCCTCAATTTAAAACACATGGACATCGCCTCGGATGCGGCGGTCGACAGCATTAAGTTTTGGCTAGGGATAGCATTACTTATAACGTCGCTGTCAGTGTTGTTTAGAAACCAATTAACTAAACTATCCAAGAGAGAACATCTGGTCAGCACTAAATGGGCGCCATATTTAACCTTATTTTTAGGCTTAATTCTGGGGTTTTTAGTCACCTTAACTTCGGTAGGCGCAGGCGCTTTGGGGGTGACGGCCTTGCTCATTATTTACCCTAACCGAGCCATCACCACCATCATAGGTTCGGACATTGCCCATGCCGTTCCACTGACCTTGGTAGCCGGCTTAGGCCATGCCAGCCTAGGCACCGTCGATTACGGCTTGCTCGGCACCTTACTTATAGGCTCCATACCCGGCATTTGGATAGGCAGCCATTTAAGTTTGAAACTGGCCGAGCATTGGGTACGCATAGCCTTGGCATTAATACTAATTTTTGTGGGCTTGAAACTGGTTTTCCATTAAAATGCCGAGTTCAGCACAACTCACTGATACAACACATACGATTAAGAAAAACACACCATGTATAAGTATGACGAAATAGACCAAACCCTAGTAGACGAGCGCGTCGCGCAATACCGCGATCAAACCAAACGCTATTTAGCTGGGGAACTAAGCGATGAAGAGTTTCGCCCTTTGCGTTTGCAAAATGGCTTATACATCCAGCGTCATGCGCCCATGCTAAGAATTGCCGTGCCCTACGGCATGCTATCCAGCAAGCAATTGCACAAACTAGCCGACATTGCCAGTCAATACGACAAAGCATACGGCCACTTTAGCACCCGACAAAACATGCAACTTAACTGGCCATTGCTGGAAGACGTGCCAGATATTTTAGCTGAATTGGCCAAGGTGGAAATGCACGCCATTCAAACCTCAGGCAACTGCATACGTAACATCACCACCGATCAATTTGCCGGCGTAGCCCCTGACGAAGTCGTCGACCCGCGCGCCATGGCAGAGGTGATGCGTCAGTGGAGTACCTTCCACCCAGAATTCGCTCTATTGCCTCGCAAATTTAAAATCGCCGTGTCCGGCACCAAACAAGACCGAGCCATCGTGCAAGCGCACGACATAGGCATGGAGTTTTATTTAGACGCCCAACAACAATTGGCCATTAAAGTGTGGGTGGGTGGCGGCTTAGGTCGCACGCCTATTTTGGGCACCGTAATACGCGAGCACTTGGAATGGCAACACGCACTAACCTATTGCGAAGCCATCGTTCGTGTTTATAACTTGCACGGCAGGCGCGATAACGCCTACAAAGCGCGCATTAAAATCTTAGTCAAAGCCTTAGGTCTAGACGAATTTAAGCGCCAAGTGGAAGAAGAGTGGGCCCATTTAAAAGACGCGCCCAACACCATCACAGAAAGGGAATTGGCCAGGGTGGCGCAGCATTTTGAACCCATGCCATATGAAGCATTAGCTCAGCATGATGCATCGTACGATGCCGCCATCGCTAGCAACCCGGCGTTTGCCGCTTGGGCTAAACGCAGTTTGCACGCCCACAAAATGCCCGGTTACCGCGCCGTCACCCTGTCATTAAAAACCCATGGCCAAGCGCCTGGCGACGCCACTAGCGAGCAAATGCACACGGTGGCTGACTTGGCAGCGCAATACAGCTTTGGTGAATTACGCGTGTCGCACGAGCAAAACCTGATTTTAGCCGACGTTAAATTAAGCGATGCCTTTGCCCTATGGGAAAAAGCCCGCGCACAGGGCTTGGCCTCGCCTAACATCGGCTTGTTAACCGACATCATATGCTGCCCGGGCGGCGACTTTTGTAGTTTAGCCAACGCGAAAAGCATTCCAATTGCGCAAGCCATACAAATGCAATTCGATAATTTGGATTATTTACACGACATAGGCGAGCTGGAGTTGAATATTTCCGGCTGCATGAACGCCTGCGGTCACCATCACATCGGCCACATCGGCATCTTGGGCATAGATAAAGACGGTTCCGAATGGTACCAAGTGACCTTAGGCGGTAGTCAAGGTAACCAAGCTAGTATAGGCACGGTCATAGGCCCCTCTTTCTCGGCCGAAGAAATGCCACAGGTGGTGGAAAAATTGATCTCGGTTTATCTAACCGAACGTAATGGCGAAGAACGTTTCATTGATACCGTGCGACGCTTGGGCATAGCCCCATTCAAAGCCCATGTTTACGCCGATAAAAACGCCGCCAAAGCGGAGGGCATAGCATGAGCCATCTAATTACCCTGCAAGCCGATGTGGCTAAAATTACTGAGGATGCATGGCAATTCGTCGCCTTGCCACCCTCGCAACAGGAAGTGCGAAAACAAGCGGGCAAGGTTGTTTTATTCAAACTGACCGGCGAACAAACCGTTACGCCAGAACAAATCGCTGGCACGCTTATTCCAGCCAACGGAAAAGTATTGGTGCCGCTGACGGTATTCATCGCTAGGAAAACGCAACTGCAAGCACGCTTAGACCAAAAAGAAGTGGGTGTATGGTTAGATACGCACGAATCCTTGACCGATTTAAACCAAGCGCAAGCGGATTTAAATGCCTTACCCATCATAGCCGTGCACGTGGAACGCTTTGCTGACGGTCGCATCTTTTCGCTGGGCAGCTTGTTGCGCAGTCGCTATGGCTTTAAAAATGAATTGCGCGCGGTCGGCGACGTACTAAGAGACCAACTGTTTTTCCTTAAACGCAGCGGCTTTAATAGCTTTGCTATGCGCACGGACCGCAGTGCTGCCGAGGCTATCGCCAGCCTAAACGACTTCAGTCGGCCATACCAAGGCGCCGTTGATGAAGCCCGCCCTGCTTTTAGACGCTACAACCGATAAGCCTCATGTCCGTCACCTCTTCTTTAAAACCCAGCGCCGCCAACCCAGCGATACATCCTGAGTTGACCGCCAGCCTAGTGGCCAGCGTCGAGTCTAAAGCCGCGCAAGTAAGTCGCTTATTAACCGAGGCTTGCGCCACGCTTAAGCGCATTAGCTTTGCTAACAGTTTCAGCGCAGAAGACATGGTGTTGACCGACATTATTTTGCGCAAAAAACTGCCCATCAGCCTATTCTCATTGGATACCGGCCGTTTGCCGGTTGAAACCTATGATTTGATGGCGCGTGTTGAAGCCCATTACCAAACCAAATTGACGCTTTATTTTCCACAACATGAATCGGTTGAACGCTACGTTCAAACGCACGGCATCAATGCCTTTTACGACAGCATCAACTTACGTAAAGATTGCTGCAGCATGCGCAAAGTGGAGCCGTTGCAACGCGCATTAGCCGGCCAAGATGCTTGGGTAACCGGCATGCGTGCGGCGCAAGCCAGCACACGCAGCAGCCTACCAGTACGCGAGTTTGATGAGGGCAACAAACTGGAAAAATTCAACCCATTAAGCGACTGGACCGAGCAGGAAGTATGGGCCTACGTGCACATGCATGACGTGCCGTACAATCAATTGCACGAACAATTCTACCCCAGCATAGGTTGCGCTCCTTGCACGCGCGCCATTGCCATGGGCGAAGACATCCGTGCCGGTCGCTGGTGGTGGGAAGACCCCTTAAACAAAGAATGCGGATTGCACGTAAAAAAATAATTTAACTTATGACTACACACACATCAAAACAACAAGCTTTATCCCATTTAGATTGGCTGGAATCAGAAGCCATCTACATTTTGCGCGAAGTAGCGGGCCAATGCAGCAATCCGGTCTTGCTGTTTTCCGGTGGTAAGGATTCGCTTTGCATCTTGCGCCTAGCCGAAAAAGCGTTCAGACCAGGTCGTTTCCCCTTCCCATTGATGCACATCGATACCGGCCACAACTACAAAGAAGTCATCGATTTCCGCGATCAACGCGCGGCTGAATTGGGCGAGCGATTAATCGTTCGCTCGGTGGAAGACTCCATGCAACGCGGCACGGTGGTGCTCAAATCAGCCGATGAATCGCGCAATAAACACCAATCCGTGACCTTATTGGAAGCCATAGAGGAATTTGGCTTTGATTGCTGCATAGGCGGCGCCAGACGCGACGAAGAAAAAGCCCGCGCCAAAGAACGCATCATGAGTTTCCGCGATGAATTTGGCCAATGGGACCCAAAAAATCAACGCCCAGAATTATGGAATTTGTATAACGCCCGCAGCCATAAAGGTGAAAACATACGCGCCTTCCCTATTTCCAACTGGACGGAAATGGACGTATGGCAATACATAGAACGCGAAAAACTGGCCTTGCCTAGCATCTATTTCGCCCATCAACGCGACGTGGTCATGCGTGGTGGATCCATCGTGCCGGTCAATGTGCCCTTGGTAAACGGCGACATCGCTAACCCAGCTAAAGCCGGTGAAGACATCATTAACATGCAAGTGCGCTTTAGAACCGTGGGCGACATCAGTTGCACGGCGCCGGTGTTATCCGACGCAGACAGCATAGAAAAAATCGTGCTGGAAACCGCCACATCGACCATCACCGAACGCGGCGCCACCCGTTTAGACGACCAAACCTCCGATGCTTCTATGGAACAACGTAAAAAGGAAGGCTACTTTTAATTTCGCCCGTTTTTTGCCGGAGCAGCTGCCTTAAAAGCAGCGTTAGCCCGACCTGCTGAACATTGATTTTAGACTACAGACACTATGACCACAAACCACACACCACATAACGACAGCCTATTGCGCTTCATGACCTGCGGCTCGGTAGACGACGGCAAAAGTACGCTAATCGGCCGCTTGCTATTCGACAGCAAAACCATCTTGGCCGACACCTTGACGCAAATGTCACGCACCTCGGAAAAGCGTGGCTTAAGCGCCGTGGATTTATCCTTGCTAACCGACGGCCTGCAAGCCGAACGGGAACAAGGCATCACCATAGACGTGGCCTACCGCTATTTTTCAACCGGCACACGTAAATACATCATTGCCGATGCGCCTGGGCACGAGCAATACACACGCAACATGGTAACCGCCGCCTCCACCGCCAATCTGGCCATCATATTAATAGACGCACGCCGTGGCGTGCTGACGCAAACCCGTCGCCATAGTTACCTGGCGCATTTGGTCGGCATACAGCACATAGTGGTGGCCGTGAATAAAATGGATTTGGTTAATTACGACCAAGCCAGCTACGACAAAATCTGCGCCGACTACTTGGCTTTTGCCAAAGAGATCGGTCTAGCGCAGGCCCGTGACATTCGTTTCATTCCCATATCGGCCTTGGCTGGTGACATGCTGGTGGACCGTTTGGGTAACATGAACTGGTATCAAGGTGCAACCTTGTTGGAAATATTGGAAAAAGCGCCGGCTGCGCACACCGAAAATCAAGAAGTGTTCCGCTTTCCTGTGCAATTTGTTTGCCGGCCACACGCCAGTGCGGATGCCGAATTGCATGACTACCGAGGCTTTATGGGCCGCATCGAATCCGGTGAGATTGCCGTGGGCGATGCCGTAACGGTACTGCCGAATGGCTACCAATCTAAGGTTAAAGCCATCCAATTGGGCGAGGCCAATTTAAATTCAGCCAAAACCGAGCAAAGCGTCACCCTGTTATTAGAGGACGAAATCGACACTTCACGCGGCGACATGATCGTTAAAACCAGCGAGGCAAAGGAACCGGTCAAGCAAATCGACGCCTTCGTTTGCTGGCTGTCTGAAACGCCACTATCAACGGCTCGCAGCTATATCATTCGCCACACCACCCGCGAATCCAAGGCCAAGGTAAGCGCCATACAATACAAAGTAGACGTTAACACCTTGGAACAGCAAGCCAGCAGTGATCTTAAAATGAATGACATCGCGCGCATCAGCTTTAAATTGGCCCAAGCACTGATGGTCGACAGCTACAGCGTTAACCATGCTACTGGCGCTTTTATTGTGATAGACGAAAGCACTAACAACACCGTCGGTGCAGGCATGATTGTTTAAATTCAACTGCCTAGCCTAGCGCAAGCATTTATTGATTTAATTAACAGGCGATTTCCATTAAAATACGCTGTATAGCAAATTTAGCCCTTAAGGAATAAAACATGACTTACGTCGTTACCGAAAATTGTATTCAATGCAAATTTACCGATTGCGTTGATGTTTGCCCGGTTGATTGCTTTGTGGAAGGCCCAAACTTCCTGGCCATTAACCCAGACGAGTGCATAGACTGCACCCTATGCGTGGCAGAATGCCCGGCTGAAGCCATCTTTGCCGAAGACGATGTACCGGCTGATCAACAAGAGTTCATTGCGCTGAACGCCCGTTTAGCGGCACTTTGGCCTGTCATCACTTCACGCAAAGCCGCCCTAGAGGATGCCGATGCCATGAACGGCGTGCCGGGCAAGCGTGATTTACTGATTGAATAGCGCAATCTGACTAAAGACAAAGGAGGCTTAGGCCTCCTTTTGCATTTGACCGCGACCTAGCCACAACACATGACCACCCCACTGCCTTTTCTGCAACATTACCCCAGCCAATTGCAGGAGAAGATTCGTCAGCTGCAGGCGCAAGACAAGCTGGCCGACTACCTAAACGAGCGCTACCCGACTATGCACAACGTGCAAACCGACAAAGCCCTCTACCAATACAGTAATGACATTAGGCAAACCTTCCTACGCAACGCACCAGCCCTTGATAAGGTGTATTACGACAGCAAACTGACCGTGGCGCACCACGCGCTAGGGCTGAATACCAGCATAGCCAGAGTGCAAGGCAGCAAGCTCAAAACCAAGAAGGAAATGCGCATAGCCAGCTTTTTTAAAAGCAGCCCAGAGGATTTCTTGCGCATGATTGTTGTGCACGAATTGGCGCATTTAAAAGAACGTAATCACGACAAAGCCTTCTACCAACTCTGTTTGCACATGGAGCCCAGTTACCACCAACTGGAGTTTGATTGCCGAGTCTATTTGCTGTGGAAAAGCAGCAGTAAACCAATCGATAAGGATGACGCTTAAAATATTCTATATTTGCACTGCAGACTAGTCCTTAAAGTATTGTAAAATGCCTACTTGGCGGGCCTCCCCGCATTGTGAAGTAGCCAATCTGGTCAGGTGCGGAAGCAAGCAGCCACAACTATTGAGCAAGTGCCGGGGGCAAGGCTCGCCTCCCCTTATTATGGCAAGCAAGGCTTGCCTAGCAGTTAGATTAAGGTGCTAGCGCGGGTAAACAATTCGATTAAATTAGCCAATGAAAGCAGACGCATTAATCTCATGAGCTACCAAGTACTGGCCCGTAAATGGCGCCCTAAATCATTCGAAACCCTGGTTGGACAAGACCATGTGGTGCGGGCCTTAAGCAACGCATTGGACCAACAGCGTCTGCATCATGCCTATCTGTTTACCGGCACCCGCGGCGTAGGTAAAACCACCCTAGCCCGTATCTTAGCCAAATCACTGAATTGCGAAAGCGGCATCAGCGCTAAGCCATGCGGCGTATGCAGTGCCTGCACAGAAATTGACCGCGGACGCTTTGTTGATTTAATTGAAGTGGATGCTGCCAGCAACACACAAGTCGACGCCATGCGCGATTTGCTGGACAATGCCCAATACGCACCCAGTGCCGGGCGCTTTAAAGTCTACATCATCGATGAAGTGCACATGCTGTCGAAAAGCGCTTTCAATGCCATGCTGAAGACGCTAGAAGAACCACCGGCACACGTTAAATTCATCCTAGCCACCACCGACCCACAAAAAGTACCGGTCACGGTCTTGTCGCGTTGCCTGCAATTCAATCTAAGGCAAATGGCCGGCACCTCGATTATTGATCACCTGCAAAACATATTGATCCAAGAGGCCATACCGTATCAGGCCAGTGCCTTGCACTTAATTGCGCGGGCAGCCGATGGCAGCATGCGGGATGCCCTATCTTTAACCGACCAAGCGATTGCTTACGGCGGCCAAAGCGTCAATGAAGCCGAAGTGCGCGACATGCTGGGTGCCATTGACCAAAGCTATTTATACCAACTGATTAACGCTTTATTAGCAGAAGACGGCCCGGCTCTAATAGCTCAAGCAAACGCCATGGAACAGCGCAGCCTATCCTTTGAAAGCGCCTTAAACGATTTGGCGCAATTACTGCACCAAATAGCCGTGGCACAAACGGTGCCAGACAGCGTCGCCCATGACTTACCTGAACGCGCAGTCTTGCTCGACTTTGCACAAAGAATACCGGCGGCCACCTTGCAGTTGTACTACCAAATTGCCCTACTGGGCAGACGTGACATAGGCTTAGCGCCCGATGAATTGGCTGGCTTTAGCATGAGCTTGCTGCGCATGCTAGCGTTCAGCCCTAAAGACCAAGCGCTAAACATCGCCAGCCCCACTGCGCTTAAGCCGCAATCTAGCAATCCAGTAACGGTCACGGCCTCAGTTGCAAGCGTAGCATCCGATACCGCAACGGCAGCCACCCTTGCGGCAAATGAGGCCAGCAAACCCCAAGTGCATCATGAGGAAAGTCCGCAAGCGGCTCAAGAGGAAAGTTCGCCAGCACCTAGCAGCGACGAAATGCCTTTTGAAGAGGCCATGCCTAGCGAGCCCATCCCTATGGAAGAAGCCGAAACCGCAGATGCCCAATACAGCCATAATGAGCCCATGACTAGCGACGCTGGCTTGAACCGGCAATTTAATGGCGATTGGCGCAACTTGGTAGACAATCTAAAATTGGGTTTAGCGCGCGCCTTATCGCAGCACTGCGAATTGATTAGCTACGATGAAAACAGCATCAGCTTAAGCGTACCGGACATGCAAAAACATTTATTGGTGCCTAATTACCAAGAAAAACTCAGCACGGCAATTAACCAGTATTTTGATAAGAAAATCAAACTGCACTTTAGTGTGGGTGGCACTGGCAACACGCCAGCCCAGCAAATTAACCAAGAGAAAGCGCAGGCGCAAAGCACGGCTGAAACCGCCATAGAGCAAGACGGTTTTGTGCAAGCCTTGATTAACGATTTTGGCGCACAAATCATTCCCAACAGCATTAAACCAATTTAATTAAACCTTTAATTTCAGGAGCAGCACTATGATGAAAGGCGGCATGGCCAATATGATGAAACAGGCCCAGCAGATGCAAGCAAACATGCAAAAAGCCCAAGCGGAATTGGCCAATATAGACGTGGAAGGCATCGCCAGCAACGGCTTGGTTAAAGTCACCATGGCTTGCAACAACGTGGTCAAACGCGTCGCCATAGATGACAGCGTTATGGACGACAAGGAAACCTTGGAAGACTTGTTAGTCATCGCATTAAAAGATGCCACCGCAAAAGCCGAAGCCACCTCCTCTGCGCGCATGGCTAACTACATGCCGGCTGGCATGAAACTGCCGTTCTAAGATTAAGCCTTACAGCGCTTAATGAAAAATCCTCCGGCCTTAGAACAATTAATCGATAGCCTGCGCTGCCTACCGGGTGTTGGGCCTAAGTCCGCGCAGCGTATGGCTTATTACTTACTACAGCGCGATAGAAAAGGCGCCAGCGGCTTAGCCACGGCCTTGGATCAAGCTTTGCAGGTGGTAGACCATTGCCAACTCTGCAATACCTTTAGCGAACAAACCATTTGCCCATTGTGCGCATCAGAGCAACGGGATACCCATTTACTCTGCGTGGTGGAAATGCCGACCGACTTGCTCATGTTGGAAAACACCCGCGCCTACACAGGCATGTATTTTGTTTTGATGGGCCGCTTGTCGCCGCTAGACGGCGTGGGGCCTAAAGAAATCCATTTAGACAAATTGCTAAAACGGGCACAAGACGGCTTGGTGCAAGAAGTCATATTGGCCACCAACTACACGGTAGAGGGCGACGCCACCGCCCATTACATCAGTGAACTGCTCAAAGCACGCGGCATTAAAACCAGTCGCATCGCGCGTGGCATGCCCATGGGCGGGGAAATTGAATACGTGGACAGCGGCACGCTCGCCCAAGCCATGATGGAAAGGCGTAGCATTGCTTAGTTTGAGTTCAATCGCAACAGCTTAGATTTTCTAGCATAGCGGCCGGGGTTTCAATTAATGCATCGGCACCCCATTCACGTGGCCTGTCGGTCTCGGCCAAATAGCCAAACAAGGCTACTACCGTTTTCATGCCCGCCGCTCTGCCGGCTTGCACATCGCGTTCTGCGTCACCGACATAAATGCATTGTTGCGGTTGGCATTGCATTTGCGCGCAGGCCATCAGCAAGGTGTCGGGCGCGGGCTTAGGTTGCGGCGCATCGTCACCACAGAGCAAACAGGCAGCCCGTTCGAACAAGTTGCTGTCACCTAGCTTCACGGCCTTGGTTAAATTGACCGAGAATCGCCTGGGCTTATTGGTCACGATGCCCCATTTAATGCCCTTGCTGTCTAAGGCCGCCAACAAATCAGCAATACCCGGTAAAAATAGCGGATGTTGGGTATACACCGATTCATACAAATCCAGGTATTCCAAACGCATGACTTCAAATTGGCTGTCGTCCGGATAGATAGCAAAACCCAATTCCAATAAACCGCGTGTGCCGTGCGAGGCCACCGGCCATATCTGCTCGTGTGGCAAGGGCGATTTACCATGCCGAGTTAACTGCATATTCAGCGCCAAGCCTAAATCGTGAGCGGTATCAACCAAGGTGCCGTCTAAATCGAACAAGACCACACTCATGCCGGCAACACCGTATGCATGAGGTAATTGACCGCCACATCGTCACTCAAGCGGTAAGTTTGTTTGAATGGGTGATAGCTCATGCCCCGCAAGCTCATGACATCGAGCTTGGCATGGCGAGCCCAACTTGATAACTCAGACGGCTTAATGAATTTGGCGTAATCGTGCGTGCCTTTGGCCAACAAATTAAGCAGGTATTCCGCGCCAACCACGGCCAACAAGTATGCTTTTGGATTGCGGTTGATGGTGGAAAAAAACACCGAACCATTCGGTTTAACCAATTTAGCGCAGGCTGCCACGATGGCCGCTGGGTCTGGCACATGCTCCAGCATTTCCATGCAAGTCACCACATCAAAACTGGCCGGCTCCAGCGCGGCCAATTGCTCGGCTGAGATGCACTGATAATCCACATCCGCGCCACTTTCTAACTGATGCAATTTAGCCACGTTCAGCGCTTTTTCACCCAAATCAATGCCGGTGACTTTCGCCCCTTTAAAATGCATGGATTCGGATAGTATGCCGCCGCCGCAACCAACATCCAGCACCCGCTTGCCTCTCAAGTCCACCAAACCGTTAATCCAATTTAAGCGCAGTGGATTGATTTCGTGCAAAGGCTTAAATTCGCTGTTTATATCCCACCATTTGTGCGCGAGTTCAGCAAACTTTTGCAACTCGGCCTGATCGGCATTCAAGCTTACTTGGTCGGCTGTTTGACTTGCTGTATCTTTACTTGCCATGTGTTCACTATGTCCTTTAATTCCTGAGGCTCAATATTGGCATACACGCCATTGCAATAACGCAATTCGCCGGCCACCCAAGTGTGGCTAACTTGTTCCCTACCGCAGCAATAAACCAAATGCGAGATGGGATCGTAATAAGGTGCCAGCAATACTTCATCTAAACGCACGGCCGTTAAATCGGCGTGCTTGCCGACTTCTATCGAACCTATCTTTTCGTCTAAACCTATGGCTTTTGCCCCGTTAATGGTGGCCATGGCCAAGGCTTGCATAGCCGGCAAGGCACTGGCATCGGCGCTCACGCCTTTGGCTAATAAGGCCGCCAAACGTATTTCACTGAATAGGTCTAAACGGTTATTGCTGGCGGCCCCGTCTGTGCCCAAGGCCACGTTAACGCCTTTGGCCAACAAATCCACCACCGGCGCCATGCCGCTAGCCAGTTTCAAATTCGAGCTGGGGCAATGCGCAATATGGCAACCGTATGCAGCCAACATATCCATCTCGTAATCCAATAAATGCACGCCGTGCGCGGCCAATAAATCCGGGCCAAGCAAGCCCAATTTAGCCAACCTGGCTAAGGGACGCATGCCGTATTGGCTTTCACTACGGCTGATTTCCTCCAAGGTTTCATGCAAGTGCGTGTGCAAGCCTAGCGCCAATTGCTCGGCATAGGTGATGACTTTTTCTAAGCTGCGATCGGACACCGTATAAGGAGCATGCGGTGCAATCGACGAACTGATCAATGGGTTATTGCGCCATGAGTCGTGGGCATCAAAGCCTTTTTGCAAATAATCGTCGGCATCGCTGGCGTAGGCCGAGGGGAAATCCAACACCAACAACCCCAGATTGGCCCGCATACCCGCTTGACTGGCTGCCGCCGCGGTCGCTTGCGGAAAGAAATACATGTCGTTAAAACAAGTGATGCCGCCACTAAGCATTTCGGCACAGGCCAACAAACTGCCGTCTTGCACGAATTGCGGTGAGACCAAGGCTTGCTCGGCCGGCCAGATGCGTTGCTCTAGCCATGTCATTAAAGGTAAGTCATCGGCCATGCCGCGCAGCAAACTCATGGCGGCATGCGTGTGCGCATTGATCAAGCCGGGTAGCAGTGCCTGCTCACCTAAATTGACCAGTTCAGCAGCGCGGAAAGCTTGTTTGGCCGCTTCGCTTGGCAGCACGGCCACAATCAACCCGTCATGCACCACCACGGCGTGATCTTCTAGCACGGCAAAATCGGCTGCCATGGTCGCAATCCAGTGGGCTTCTATAATGAGATCAACGTCAGCGACTGCAGGGGTTAAGTATTTGCTATTAGCCATAGCACTTATTCTACCAATAAAAAAGCCCCGTCATGACGGGGCTTAAACTTAAACAGCGCAAATTTAGCTTAGCGGCAAGGCATTTCACGCTGTTTTTCGGCGGAAATGACCACGCGACGATTAGGCTGCAAGCACTCTATGAGTTTCTTGTTGGGTTTATCACCCTTGCATGCCACCACCGGCTCAGACTCACCTTTGCCAGAAGCTTGCAAACGTTTAGCCGACACGCCTTGCGTCATTAGGTAGGCTTTCACTTGATTGGCACGCCGCTCGGATAATTTTTGATTGTAACTTTCGCTGCCCAACCTATCGGTATGGCCGGTTACCATCACCAACTCGACATCGGCATTGGCTTTAATTTTATTGGCCACTTCGTCCAAAGTCGGCTTGGAACTGTCTTGCAGTTTATCTTGATCAAAGGCAAACAATTTTTCAGCCATTATGGTCACGGTTTCAAAGCTGGGCTTGCAAGCTGGCAATGCTGCAGCGGCAGGCGCATCTGGGGTAGCAGCGGCCTGCACTGGCGCGGCGGCCGGCGCCAATTCGGCTACTGGCATGGCAGTTGGGGCAGGAAAGCGGAACACACCGCCCAAATTAAGCAAGGTGTTGCCGACGGTGCCGCTTGAATCAAATACACCGGTTGATTTAGCCGTTGAACGCGACCATTGTTGACGCACATCGGCTTGCACACCGAAGCTGTCATTGAATAAATACTGCGCACCCAAGCCTATATTGGCCAGCCATGAGGTTTTGCTTTTATCTTGAACTACGGTCGGTGAATAATCCAGCTTGTTATTCGCCACACCCAAGCCGGTTAGCAGGAAGGGACGGAAACTGTCTCGGCCTAACATATACAGGGCATCCATGCCCAAACTGGTTTGTTTATACCGGCCATTACCACCTAAATCATCGTTAGCGCGCGCGTAGCTGAGACCAGACTGTATGTCCCAATGCGGACTGAGCTCTTTGCCCAAGCGTATGGACGCACCGCCGCCATTTTTGGCAGCCAAGTCTTTATCGGTATCCATCAAGCTCACGCCCGGCACGGCATACCACGCACCGCTGTAAGCTTCTTCTGCGCTGGCATGGCCTGCCAACAAACCCAATGCTGAAAGCATGGCTGCTATAAACTGACGATTATTTTTCATGATTTACTCCTTAGCTGAAAACGAAAGGCCTTAAAACCACCTTAGCTATCAACCGCACTATCAATATAGCGCCATATTAACAAAATTTCACAGCATCTTACGAATTACTTTGACCTTCTCGGCATCCAGCGTGGATTGGCGTTGATTCCCGACGCACACCCCGCCCCTAAAACCGATGTAGTGTGGCTGCAGGTTTTTTGCCGCCGCCAGGTGGCTATCCCTTAATGAGCCAGCCAAACCCAATAGCAAGCCTTGCGCTGCGACCTGCTTAGCAAATTCGTTGGCTTGCTTGGCACTGTAGTGGTCAAACAAGCTCAGGCCATTTTTAGTTTGCGTGTCCAGCATCACACCGAGAAAACCGGCTTGCTTAATGTCGGCAAGCAAACTGTCTGGGTAGGCGGTTTCCGCAAACAGCACCGCAATCAGTTGTTGGCCAGCCTGCGTATAAGGTAACAGGGCTTGCAAGCAGCCTCGATAATCCTCGGTGGCAAAAAAGCCAATTTTAACGATGGCCACACCGGTAGCGATGACTTGATCCAGTTGCGGCAGCCACTGCTCAGCTTGCATGGGCAAATCGCCTAAGGTCGCGCTGGTCAAGCTTTTTTGGCTCATGGGTTGCTGGTTTAGGTAGGCGACGATACCGCGGATGTCGGCTAGCGGCAAGGCCCCCAAGGCACCGCTATGCGGATTTTTAAGGTCTATGATATCGGCACCCAGCTCTAGCGCCATCTTCGCCTCATCCAGCGTGCAAACGCTGATCAACAATTGCGGGCTAGCTTGGCTGCTCAGCAGAGCGGCATTCATGCGAGATTGCTCCCGTCTTGCGCGGCATAGTAGTTATCTATTTTATCGGTCAGCCAAGCCCATGCCTGCAGTTCACGTTCACCCGCAGTTTTGTCTATGGCAATTTGCAAATACTGCCTTTCTGATTGCACTTTTTCTTTGGATAACCTAGTTAAACGGCTGACCAACACCGCCAGTTCTATCACCGCGGCTTGGGCGCGGTTAAAGCCGGCAAATGCTTGATGCTGCACGCTATGCTGCACCTGCATATGCAAGCGCGGACGCTCGGCATCGTCCTCCACTTGCAACAAGGTCAATTCCTCATGCGCTAAGCAATCCGCCAACCGATAGCCCATGAGCTGCTCGGCTGGCAACAGCGACCAAGCTTGCCTATTGGTCAGCGCCCCAGCAAACACCCGCACGTCATCGCATAGGCTGAGCACGGCGCGTTGAGTGGTCATGATATTGCTTAAGGTCAAAGACGGCTTATACGGAGAAATAATGACCGTCTTGCCTAGCCTTTGTATGCCAAAAGGGGCCACGTGCACCTCGCCTTGCTCATTCATGCTGCTAACGATGGTTTCAAATATCATGATTTGATTTTTTCGCGGCTAATTTACGTGCAGTCATGGCAGCCTCACGATGGGCTATTTTAGCCTCAGGCTGAGTTGGCGCCGCGCTCAAACCCCACTCCAAGGATTGATCTTGCACGTAACGTTTTTTCAGTTGCCAGGCAATTTGCGCTCTAGCCAATTCCACGCCCAAATAAAAAGCATGCGAGGCATCGTCATGCACGTCTAGCAAAGGGTATAGCGCAAACGGATCGGTCGCTTGGTGTAGCCCATCCCTGTTGTATACGTGCACACCTTGCTCGCTAACCTGGATACGAAAGTTAGGGTCTTTGATCATGCTGGCAATCTCTTTAATTTCATTCACGCTATAGCTGAATGGCCGCCTATCATGTAGGCCCAGCAAGCCATTGCTGTAGCCACGCGGTAGCCTGTCATCGGTCTTGGCAGCGTGCATAACTCGCCTAGCTAAATCGGCTTCGGCGATGGCATTCACCGCGTGTGGGCTGACCGAGGTTGCCAGCACGGCATTGATGTTCAATTCGC
>SXLB01000008.1 GCA_005777825.1 Methylotenera sp.
GCTAATGTCGCCATCACCGCTGTTTAGGCTCAAGCCGGCGACGCGAGTCTGCTCGTTGAGTTTGGCGATCAGTTGGGTAATGCTCTGCACGGTCAATTCCGCTTGCGGGTAAGCCAATTCGCTGGCTGACCAGACCACGACGGCGTAATCGGCTGCTTGTATTTTTTCCACTAAAGCGCTTAAGGCCGCCATGCTTAGGCCGGCCACCGATGTGGCTTTATTGGATTTTGCATAAGCCGGGTTGCAAAGTGCATTAAGCGTATTGAGTATGGCCGGCAAGGCTTTTTTATCCGCTGCCAGTACGGTGGGCGCTGTGCCATCGGGCGCCACGCCGGCTTGGCTGTCGGCCTTGTCAACGGCCAAATACACCACATGGGGCGTGCCCTTGTTAAACAGACTGTCTTTATTCCAGACCAGTTTTTCAAAAAAGCGTGGGTGACTGCTGACGATGTCGGTGCCTATGGCCAGTATTAAATCAGCACGATTTTTCACTTCACTCAAGGTGGTGGTTTGCCAACCGCTATTTTGCATGGCCAAAGTATTGCGCACGCTGGACTCGCTGTGCATGTGATCCAGGGTGGCCTGGCATTTTTCTGCTAATGGCAGGATGGCACGCATGCCTTGCACGTCCGTGCCCAGTCCGGCAAACAAGGCTTGCTGGCTGTTTTGTAAGATCTTGGCGGCCGCTGCTAGGGCGCTATTTAGATCGCAGGGCTGTCCGTCTACGCTGGCTGCTTGGCTAGGCGCAGTTGCCGCTTGGCTAAAGTAGCGCTGACTTTTTGCGCAGGAAAAGCTCGCGCTAATGCCACCCTGGCCGTCCAAGGGCAAGTCGTCACACAGCAAACCGCAAGCTGGGCAAGTGTGGTGTGAAGTTGGAATGGGTGGGTTAGCGGCTGTCATTTTGCGTAATTTTGCCACATTGTGCTTATTCGCGCTTAAAACAAGCGCTGAACATGCAATTTAGGTTTATTTTAAGCGTCAAAAATGGTATTTTATCGTTCTTTCAATGTATTCATTAAATGGAGTAATTATGGCTGTTCAACGCACGCTTTCTATCATCAAACCTGATGCCGTGGCAAAAAATGTAATTGGTAAAATCTACACCCGTTTTGAAAACGCCGGTTTAAAAGTAGTGGCAGCTAAAATGGCGCAACTAACTAAAGCCGAAGCTGAAGGTTTTTACGCCGTGCACGCAGCGCGTCCATTCTTCAATGATTTGGTTAAATTCATGATTTCAGGCCCAGTGATGATACAAGCCTTAGAGGGCGAAAATGCCGTGCAAGTAAACCGCGATTTAATGGGCGCCACCAATCCAAAAGAAGCGGCTGCCGGTACCATACGCGCTGACTTTGCTGAAAGCATTGATGCCAATGCGGTTCACGGTTCCGATTCAGCCGAGAACGCGGCCATCGAAATTAAATATTTCTTTGGTTAATGCACTGCATTTAATTAAGCCTGGTATTTTTGTAATGCCGGTGTTTAATTAAATGCCTTAAGACTAAGCCCTGGATTAAGCACCGGTAAACAAGATACGCTAAAGACGCCTTGTTTATTTGTGCTTAATTTATTTGTGCTTAATTTATTTGAGACCTGACTTTGATCAATCTACTTAATTTTAATCAGCCGCAATTGGCCGCGTGGTTCGCCGAGCAAGGTGAGAAGCCTTTTCGTGCCAAGCAATTGATGCGCTGGATGCACCGTTTTGGCGTGCACGATTTTGAGCAGATGACGGACATCGCCAAGGTGTTGCGGGAAAAATTAGCCAGTGAGACGGAAATTGCCTTGCCCAATGTGCAGTTGGAGCAGGTGTCCAATGACGGCACGCGCAAATGGTTGATCGGTACCGATACCGCCAACAGCATAGAGACCGTGTTCATACCGGAGGACGACAGAGGCACCTTGTGCATTTCCTCACAAGTCGGTTGTGCGCTGGAATGCACGTTTTGCAGTACAGGTCGCCAAGGTTTTAATCGCAATTTAAGCGTGGCGGAAATCATAGGCCAACTGGCCATCGCCAACCGTTCCTTGCGCCAAGAGCCGGGCTACGATATGTTGCCGGCCGATGAACGGATTATCAGCAATGTGGTGATGATGGGCATGGGTGAGCCTTTGGCTAACTACGACAATGTCGTCACTGCCATGCAAATCATGTTGGACGATAACGCTTACGGTTTAAGCCGTAGGCGGGTCACCTTGTCCACCAGTGGTTTAGTACCGGCCATGGACAGACTCAAAGAAGATTGCCCGGTGGCCTTAGCCGTTAGCTTGCATGCACCCAATGATGCGCTGCGCGACGTTATTGTGCCCATCAATAAAAAATACCCATTGAAAGACTTGATGGCGGCATGCAATCGTTATTTAGAAAAAGCCCCGCGTGACTTTGTTACCTTCGAATACGTGATGTTGGATGGCGTCAATGACACGGTTGAGCATGCTCAGCAATTGATACAGTTGGTTAAACACGTGCCGTGCAAATTCAATTTAATCCCGTTTAATCCATTCCCTAACAGTGGCTACGGCACCTCCCAACCCAATCACGTGCGGGTTTTTAGAGACGTGCTGATGCAAGCCGGTTTTGTCGTGACGGTGCGTAAAACCCGCGGCGAAGACATCGATGCAGCATGCGGGCAATTGGCAGGCAAGGTCTTGGATAAAACCAAACGCAGTACCAAACACATCGTGATTGAGGCGGTTTGATGATGCGTTTGTTCAGCCTTAATGCTTTTCTCATGCTTGTCCTGGCCATAATCCTGTCAGCGTGCACCACGCAACCGGAGAACTTTAATGACAAGCCTAAAGAACGGGCACAGGCACACGCTGATTTGGGCGCGGTGTATTTGCAGCAGGGTCGCTTGGATGTGGCCTTAGAGGAATTTATCCTGGCCAGTAAAATTGAACCCAGTTATGCGGCGGCTTACAACGGCTTAGGTTTAGTGCAGGCTGCGCTGGGTCAAGATGCGGTAGCAGAACTTAATTTCAAAAAAGCCGTGCAAATGGAGCCACTTAATTCAGAAGCACACAACAATTACGGCAGCTTCTTGTGCGCACGCAATCGCTTGGATGAGTCAATTAAAGAATTTATGGCGGCGCTAAAAAATCCCTTGTACGCGACACCGGTCATGGCCTACACCAATGCCGCCGTTTGTTCCTTGCGCAAAGACGACAGCGTTCAGGCTGAAGGGTATTTGCTGCGTGCCTTGCAGTTAGACCCGTCTGCCAGTCTGGCAGCCTACCAATTGGCCGCCATTCAATTTAAGCGTAAGGATGCCGTGGCGGCTAAGAAAACCTTGCAAGCGGCCTTGTCGTCAAAAGCCAGTGCCGACATGCTGTGGTTAGCCATTCAAATTGAACGCACCTTGGGTGATGCAAACCTCGAAGCCAGTTATGCGTTAGAATTAAGGCAGAATTATCCAGAATCGGAGCAAGCTCAGCTATTACAAGGTACTAGACCATGACAGACGAGATCAGCCAGGCCGGAGAATGGCCACCATTGGGTGCGACCTTAGCCGCTGCTAGAAACGCTAAAAACCTGAGTGTGCAAGCCGTATCCGACACCTTGCGCTTAAGCCTAAAACAAATCAGCGCATTGGAAAGCGATGATTTTTCGGCCTTGCCACAGCCTATGGCCACGCGTGGGTTTATCCGTAATTACGCGCGTTTATTGGAGTTGGATGCGGAGCCTTTGCTTGATAGCTACCGTCAGCGCGTACCGGATAACACGCCTACCAGTCTCAATGTGCAGACCTCGGTGCCGCACGTGCAATTGGTGAAGAAGAATAGGCCTTGGTTCAAGTACGCGGCGATTGTTCTATCGCTGGTTTTACTGGTCTGGTATTTCCAAGTCCAGCAATCTGCGTCGATTGCGACGGATGTGACTAGTAATAATGAAGTGGTATCGGCTGTCGCCTTGCCGGTATTGCCTGCAGCGCCTAGCACCTTGGCTGAACCCTCCAGCCCACTTGCGACCGAGGGCGGCACTGACCATCCCGTCGCTACAACCAATTTAGCCGATACATTGCCCAGCCCAGCCCCTAGCCCAGTCCCTAGTGAGCTGGCGCCTGCTAAGCCTAAAGCAAGTCCGGCCGTGTCTGCTAACGATGGCTTGCAGCTAAGACCCAGCTCGGACATGAGCATGCCGGCTGAGGTAAAAGCCAATGCCGTAGGCAACCGTGCATGGCTGACCGTGTCCGCGACCGATAAGGCCTGGGTGCAAGTTAAAGACAAATCCGGTGCCGTGTTCTTTGAAAAGATGCTCACGGCCAACAGCAGCGATAAGATAGAGGCGCAACCACCCTTGTTTGTATGGCTAGGCAATGCTAAAGCCACGTCCCTGGATTACATGGGGAAGTCGGTCGACGTGGCAAGCAAAACGTTTAACAACACGGCTCGCCTGACCCTTGAATAAGAGAACACGATTACCATGAATCTATCCCAGTTGCATGCCTCACGCCCAACCTTGCAGGTGATGATAGCGCACGTGCCGGTAGGCGGTGGCTTGAATGGCACGCTAGCCAGTCCGGTGGTGGTGCAAAGCATGACCAATACCGACACCGCGGATGCCAAGGCGACCATAGCTCAAGTGTTTGAGCTGCGGCAAGCGGGCAGTGAAGTGGTGCGCATTACGGTTAATTCGCCAGAAGCCGCGGCGCAAGTCGCCACCATACGCCAGGGCTTGGATGCTCTTGGTTGTAACGTGCCCTTGGTTGGCGATTTTCATTACAACGGCCATAAATTGCTGGCGCAGTACCCAGACTGTGCCCAGGCCCTAGCGAAATACCGCATCAATCCAGGTAACGTGGGCAAAGGCTCCAAACGCGATGAGCAGTTTGCGGCCATGATAGAAGCGGCAGTGACATACAAAAAAGCCGTGCGCATAGGCGTGAATTGGGGCAGTTTAGACCAAGTGAAAATGGCGCAAATGATGGACGATAATGCCAAGTTAAGCGCACCATTAAGTGCCGATGCGCTGATGCGTGAAGCCTTGATCCAATCGGCCATAGAAAGTGCCGAACAAGCCGTGGCATTGGGTCTGTCGCCCAATCAAATCATCATTTCTTGCAAAGTCAGCAACGTGCAAGATTTGGTCAAGGTCTACACCGATTTGGCTGCCCGTTGCGATTACCCCTTGCACCTAGGTTTAACGGAAGCTGGCATGGGCTCGAAAGGCATAGTGGCCTCCACGGCAGCCTTGGCTTTGCTTTTGCAACGCGGCATAGGCAACACCATACGCGTGTCTTTGACGCCGGAACCGAATGAGTCGCGCAGCAAAGAAGTCATTGTCGCGCAAGAGATCTTACAAACCATGGGCATACGCTCTTTCACACCATTGGTCACCGCATGCCCAGGCTGCGGGCGCACTACCTCGACTTATTTCCAGGAATTGGCCATGCAAATCCAAGCCTATTTAAGGCAGCAAATGCCGCATTGGCGAGGCCGTTATGCCGGCGTTGAAAATTTAAACGTGGCGGTCATGGGTTGCGTGGTCAATGGTCCGGGTGAATCCAAGTTAGCCAACATTGGTATTAGCTTGCCAGGCACAGGCGAAACGCCGGTGGCGCCAGTGTTTGTCGATGGGGAAAAAACCGTGACCCTAAAAGGCGATCGCATCGCCGAAGAATTCCAAGCCATAGTAGAGGATTACGTGCAAACCCATTACGCCCTTGGTGGAAAATCGCATCAGCCAACTGCCAGTCCTGTCAGCCAAAAAACCATAGCCATTAAAGCCATTTAAGCATGCCGGATAACACAAGTAAAAACAAACCCAGTAAATTTCAAAGTATCAAAGGCTTTTACGATATTTTGCCCGATCACACGCCGCTCTGGTTTAAGTTAGAAGACACGGCACGCCGCGTGCTGGGGCAATACGGCTACAAGAATATACGCATGCCTTTGGTGGAAAGCACCGATCTGTTTGTGCGCTCGGTAGGCGAACACACCGATATCGTCGAAAAAGAAATGTACGCTTGGCAAGATGCCCTCAATGGTGACAAGCTGACCTTGCGCCCAGAGGGCACAGCCGGCTGCGTGCGTGCCGTCATAGAAAGCAACCTTACTTACAATGGGCCGGTGCGTTTATGGTATAGCGGCGCCATGTTTAGGCATGAGAATGTGCAAAAAGGCCGTCAACGGCAATTTCATCAAATAGGCGTGGAAGCCTTTGGCTTTGATAGCCCGCAAGTGGACGCCGAGCAAATTGTCATGTTGGCACGCTTGTGGCGCGAGCTAGGCATCAGTGATGTCGAATTGCAAATAAACAGTATAGGCGATGCGCACGAACGTGCGGCTTACCGTGAAGTGTTGATAGCCTATTTTGAGCAGCACCTTGACAGCCTGGACGAGGATGCCAAACGCCGATTGCACAGCAACCCCTTGCGCATTTTGGACAGCAAAAACCCACGCATGCAAGCCTTATGTGAAGCGGCCCCAAAATTAATTGATTGCTTGGGCGATGCAACCCGCGCGCATTTTGATGGTCTGTGTGCATTGTTAAGGGAAGCTGGCGTGGCCTTCACCGTTAATGCACGGTTGGTTCGCGGGCTGGATTATTACAATCGCACCGTGTTTGAATGGGTGACCACCAAGCTAGGCGCGCAAGGCACCATAGCCGGTGGCGGCCGTTACGACAGTTTGGTTGAACGATTGGGCGGTGAGCCGACCCCGGCATGCGGTTTTGGCATAGGTTTGGAGCGGGTGTTTTTGTTGATGCAAGAATACGGCGTGGTGGCCGACGATGCCCCAGACGTGTATTTGGTTAACGTCGGTGAGTTGGCGGAAAAAGCCGCTTTTGCCTTGGCGGAAAAGCTACGTCAAGCTGGTTTGCAGGTTGTCTTGCACGCGGGCGGTGGCAGCTTTAAATCGCAAATGAAGAAAGCCGACAGAAGCCAAGCGCGCTACGCCATTATTTTAGGTGATGATGAAGTGAACACACAGCAAATCAGTTTGAAGCCCATGCGCGCTGACGCGTCAGATCAGCAGCAGCAATTGAGCCTGGATGCGGCCATTGCTTACCTACAGATTAAGCCATAGCTCGCTTAATGCTTATTCATGCTAAATTTTACTGGCTAATATGAACTCCCTTGTCCCTTTATTGCAGTTACAAAACATCAGCATTGCGCCTAAAAATGCCGCTGACCGCTTATTGGTCAAGCAGGTCAGCTTTAGCATATTGCCAGGCAAAACCACTTGCGTGGTAGGCGAATCAGGTAGTGGCAAAAGCTTGACGGCCTTGTCTATTATGAGCTTGCTGTCTAAGCAATTGCGTTTGACCAGCGGTCAAGTTCTGTTTAATGACGGTGAGTCTGGCGTGCAAGATCTAACGCAGTTGGATGACGCCAGCATGCGCAAAATTCGTGGGGCAAAAATTGCCATGATCTTTCAAGAGCCCATGACTTCACTGAATCCGGTGCTGACCGTGGGCTACCAAATAGGCGAAAGCTTGACTACCCATTTAGGCTTAAAAGGCCCAGCCTTGCAAAGCAAGATTGCCAGCTTATTAAGCATGGTAGGCATCCCAGAAAACCGTGCCAACAGCTACCCAGACGAATTGTCCGGTGGCCAGCGTCAGCGGGTGATGATTGCCATGAGCATAGCCTGTGAACCTTGTCTGTTAATTGCGGACGAGCCAACCACGGCCTTGGATGTCACGGTGCAGGCGCAAATACTGACGTTGTTGGATGAGCTTAAAACCCGCATGAACATGGGCATGCTGTTCATTACGCACGATTTCGGCGTGGTAGCCGACATCGCCGATCAAGTGGTGGTGATGTTCCGTGGTGAAATTGTCGAGGCCGGTAGCAAACAACAGGTATTGAACAATCCACAACACCCTTACACCAAAGCCTTGCTGGCTTGCGTGCCGGATGCCGAGGGCAAGAAGCCATTGAAGCCGATTGATTATGCTTGGCTAGCTGATAAAAAGAGCCAAACTCAGATGCAAAATCAGGAGCAGGCATGACGGATATTTTGTTGCAAGCCAAGCACTTGGTTAAAACCTATAGCCAGCGCAGCGGTAAATTTGGATTTGGCACCAGCCTAGTGCGAGCCTTAGATGACGTCAGCATAGAGTTAAGAGCCGGTAAAACCTTGGCTGTCGTCGGGGAATCGGGCAGCGGCAAATCCACCTTGGCCCGTTGTCTGTTACAATTGCAAGCCCTAGACAGTGGCGAGGTGCTGTTCGCCGGTCAAGATTTGGCCAAGTTAGACGGCGCGGCCTTAAGGCAAGTGCGTAAAAATTTGCAAATGGTTTTTCAGGACCCGTTTGCCTCACTCAATCCACGCATGCGCGTGGGTGAGATAGTTGCTGAGGGTTTGATTATTCATGGTTTAGGTAGCGCGGCGGAACAGCAAGCCAAAGTGATGGCAATGCTAAAACGCGTTGGGTTGAGCGAGTCCGACATGCAAAAATACCCACACGAATTTTCCGGTGGGCAACGTCAGCGCATAGGCATAGCCCGTGCTCTGGTGCTGTCGCCAAAAGTAGTGGTATGCGATGAGCCAGTCTCGGCTTTAGACGTGTCCATACAAGCGCAGATACTGTTGCTGTTAAAAGAGTTGCAAGCGGAAATGGATTTAAGTTACTTGTTCATTAGCCACGATTTGCGCGTGGTGCGCCACATAGCCGATGACATTGTGGTCATGCACCAGGGTAAGGTGGTTGAGCAGGGGCAGGTTGAGGCGGTTTATCAGCGTCCGCAACACTCATACACGCAGAACTTGTTAGCAGCTATCCCGGGTAAAAAAGCGCTTAGCGCTTGATGGCAGTTGTACCGATTGATTAAACGTAGTTTTAGTAAAACATAGATTTAGATACACCTGAATTA
>SXLB01000079.1 GCA_005777825.1 Methylotenera sp.
ACAGAAAAACGCGGTAGTTTTAAAGCCTGGACGGTGTTGTTGGCCATTTGTGCTTTTTCATTGAGTTTATTGGGCACGTTTTTAGTCCGTTCCGGCGTGCTTACTTCCGTGCATGCCTTTGCCACCGACCCTAGACGCGGGGTGTTTATCCTGGCCTTTTTGGTGGTGGTGATAGGCGGCTCCTTGCTGCTGTTCGCTTGGCGCGCCAGCACAGTGGGGCGCGGCGGTAAATTTGATGTGGTGTCGCGCGAGAGCTTCTTGTTAGCCAACAACGTGTTGCTGGCGGTGGCCGCATTGTCTGTGTTGCTGGGCACGCTTTACCCCTTATTTTTAGACGCATTGAATTTAGGCAAAATCTCCGTCGGCCCTCCTTACTTTGACGCGGTGTTTGCGCCACTGATGGCGCCGGCTGTGTTCTTGATGGGCGTTGGGCCCATCGCCAGATGGAAAGACGCGGCCTTGCCAGAACTGGTCGTGCGTCTGCGTTGGGCCTTGGCGATTAGCGCTATCACGGCCATTGTGCTGCCACTGCTATTAGGCAACTTAACGCCCATGATAGGTTTGGGTTTGTTCTTGGCTTTTTGGGTGTTTGCCAGCAGCGCTGAATTGGTTTACCAACGCTTACGTAAATCCGAGGCTGGCTTGTTAGCGGGCATCGCTGCCAGCTCACGCTCATGGTGGGGCATGGTGATTGCACACTTAGGGATAGCCGTGTTTGTTTTAGGCGTGACCGTGGTTAAAGGCTTTGAATCGGAAATTGCCGTGAAAATGCACCCGGGTGACGTGGCGCATTTAGCCGGATACGACTTTAGATTTGATGGCGTGGAAAGCCGTAATGGCGCAAATTACACGGCCAGTCATGGGCAAATTCATGTCAGCAAAAACGGCGTGTTGCGCACCGTGCTCGAGCCAGAAAAAAGGCTGTACACCGTCACCAACATGCCCATGAGTGAAGCCGGCATCAGCCCGCATTTAATACACGATTTGTATGCCTCCTTGGGCGAGCCATTGGACGGCGGGGCATGGAGCGTGCGCATCTACCACAAGCCCATGGTCGAGTGGATTTGGTTCGGTTGTTTGATGATGGCTTTTGGCGGCTTGCTGGCCATGTCAGACAAACGCTACCGTTTGAATAAACAGGCTAAATCAGCCACCGCTGGCCAAGGTCAACGCGCATGAAAAAAGCATTAATCCCTTTCGTGCTGTTCCTCATTATGACCGGCTTCCTTTTTAAGGGCTTGTTTTTAAACCCACGCGAAGTGCCGTCGCCATTGGTGGGCAAGCCGGCCCCGGCATTCAGTCTGCCGCGCCTGGATCAGCCAGCTAAAACCTTCTCGCCTAAAGACATGCTAGGCCAAGTTTGGTTGTTTAACGTTTGGGCATCCTGGTGCGGGGCGTGCCGTGACGAACACCCGCTATTGGTCGAGTTGGCCAAAACCGGTTTGGTGCCGGTGGTGGGCATGGATTACAAAGACACCGCGACCGACGCTGAGCAATGGCTGACTGAGCGCGGTAACCCCTACTTGTTAAGCGCGGTGGATGCCGATGGCCGAGTGGGCATAGATTACGGGGTTTACGGCGTGCCGGAAACCTATGTGATTGATAAAGCCGGGGTGATTGCCTACAAACAAATAGGCCCGGTGACGCTAGAATCCTTGCGTGACGATATCTTGCCCTTAGTGAAACGGTTACAAGCACAATGATTAAAAAATATTTATTAGGCCTAACATCAATCCTGCTATTGGCATTCACGCTGCAGGGCATGACTCATGAAGCTGAACCCTTGCAATCCGATGCGGCGGTAGAAGCGCAAGTGCAAAGGTTGGCCACGCAATTGCGCTGCTTGGTTTGCCAAAACCAAACCTTGGCCGACTCGCATGCCGAGCTGGCACAAGATCTACTGCAAGAGGTGCGTGAGATGGCAGCCAGGGGCATGTCGGACCAAGCCATTATCGATTACCTGGTGGCGCGCTACGGTGATTTTGTGCGCTATAAACCGCCATTAAACAAAACCACGTCTTTGCTTTGGTTAGGGCCGTTCGCCCTGCTGTTTATAGGCGGCATAGGCTTGTTCGTGATGCTGCGCCGTCGCCAAGCCATGCAAGCGGAGTTGCCCTTGACGGCGGCCGAGACTCGCCAAATCAACGAATTGTTAAAGTAAGTTATCGGAATCATTTTAAGGAATAAGCATGTTGGCATTTTTGCTCTTGGTGGTGTTGTTGCTTGTGGTGGTAGTTGGCGTTATGGTGCGGCCATTGTTTTGGCCAGATGCCAGCGTGAACGCGGATGCCAGCCAAGAAAAGCGGGCGGTTTACCGTCAACAGTTTGATGAATTAATCCAAGACAAAAACAATGGCATGTTGGATGCTCAGCAATACGAGTTAGCCAAAACCGAATTAGAACGACGCATGCTAAGCGAATTGGCCGAGACCAAGACCGTGGCAATCAAACCTAAAGCCGACCGTAAGTTGGCCTTCTCGTTAATGCTGATTTTGCCTATCGCCGCCATCTACTTGTATTTGGTCATAGGCCGGCCGTTTGCCATCGTATTCCCTGAGATGCAAGCGGCCATGATTCAGGCTTCGGCCATCAGAGGCACCGTCAGTTTGGCACCGGCTTTGTTAAAAAAATCCGATCCGGGCGCCAGCGTGTTTATCTACGCGCGTGCTAAACAAGGCCCGGTTATGCCTTTAGCCATCGTGCGCACCACAGTCAGCGCCTTGCCGTATGCTTACCAGTTGGACGACAGTGTCAGCGTCATGGCCGATTTAAAATTGTCGCAAGCCAGTGAGGTGGTGGTCGTGGCGCGCATTTCTAAAACGGGCGATGCCAAACCGCAAAAAGGCGACTTGCAAGGTTTATCGGGTGCGGTGACGCCGGGCAGCGATAAAGTCGATGTCGAGCTAAACACGGTCTTGCCCTAATAGGCTAGGCGATAAAAAGGCTGACAGCTCACGCTGCCAGCCTTTTGTTTTTGTGGCTATAAACCTTGCTTAGTTGTTCAAAAACACCCGCACATTGCGTGGGTAAATAAACACATTTTGCCCTTGGCTGATGGCCAGTTCGCGGAACCGCTCTTGGGTTAATTCGGCCTCGATTAAATCTTTTTCACCGCTGCGCTGCAACTCCACGCGCACCAAGGGGCCGATTGCATGCACGTAGCTCACCACGGCGGCAAAGCCAGCCTGATTTTTACGCGCCTGTTTGTCTATCTCGATGTCGTGCGGGCGAACAAAAGCCAGTCCTGCACTGTTTTGCGTGGTTTGATGGTTGGCAAGCTTAAGTTCTAAGTCGCCAATTTTGGCCTCGCCCTCGTGCACATGGCTGTTAAATTGATTCACGTTACCTAAGAACTGGTAAACAAAAGGCGACACCGGGTTTTCGTAAACGTCTTGCGGCGAACCCACTTGCTCAATCTTACCTTTGTTAATCACGACTACTCGGTCTGCCACTTCCAAGGCTTCTTCTTGATCGTGTGTCACGAAGATGCTGGTGATGTGCAGTTCGTCATGCAGGCGGCGTAACCAACGGCGTAATTCTTTACGCACTTTGGCATCCAGTGCGCCAAACGGCTCATCCAATAACAACACCTTAGGTTCCACTGCCAATGCGCGCGCCAAGGCTATGCGTTGACGTTGTCCGCCAGACAATTGCGGTGGGTAGCGGTCTGCCAACCAATCCAACTGCACCAATTCCAATAAGTCGTGCACGCGGCGTTTGATTTCCGCGTCCGATGGCCGCGTGTCTTTTGGGCGCACCCTTAAGCCAAAGGCGACATTTTCAAATACCGTCATGTGCCTAAATAAGGCGTAATGCTGGAACACGAAGCCCACTTCGCGTTCACGCACTTCGCGTGCGGTGGCATCCGCACCGTAAAAAAGTATGCTGCCAGCATCCGGCGTTTCTAGGCCGGCAATGATGCGCAGCAAGGTGGTTTTGCCGCAACCGGATGGGCCAAGCAAGGCAACCAATTCGCCACTTGGTACATCCAGGCTAACGTCGTTTAATGCGCTAAAGCTGCCAAAGTTTTTTCGGATATTTCTGACTTCTATGCTCATGGGTTTATTCCAATTAATGAATGAGTATCTAGCTAAAATTTTGTTCGTTTTGTATTGCGCTGCGTGCCGATTGCCATTCGACTAAGGATTTTAAGACCAAGGTCACCAAGGCTAATATGGCCAATAGCGAGGCCACGGCGAAGGCTGCTGCGTAGTTGTATTCGTTGTATAAAATTTCCACATGCAAGGGCATGGTGTTGGTCATGCCGCGGATGTGGCCAGACACCACCGACACGGCGCCAAACTCTCCCATGGCGCGGGCATTGGTTAATATCACGCCGTAGAGCAAGCCCCATTTCACATTGGGTAAGGTGATGCGCCATAGTATTTGCCAGCCCGATGCGCCCAATACCAAGCCGGCTTCCTCCTCTTCTTTGCCTTGCGCCTGCATCAATGGGATGAGTTCGCGTGCCACAAACGGGAAGGTAACAAAGATGGTGGCCAAGACGATGCCGGGAATGGCGAAGATGACCTTGATATCGTTGTCGATTAATGACGAGCCTACCCACCCTTGCAAGCCGAATATCAATACGTAAATTAAGCCGGCAATCACTGGCGATACAGCAAAGGGTAGATCAATCAAGGTAATCAGTATGCTTTTGCCTCTAAATTCAAATTTGGCAATGGCCCAAGCGGCGGCTACGCCAAAGACTAAGTTAAGTGGCACGGCGATGCTGGCGGCAATCAGGGTCAGCTTAATCGATGACAGGGCGTCGGGGTCGATTAAGGCGGCCAAGTAGGCATCGAAGCCTTTGCGCAGGCCTTCGGTAAACACCGCCACTAAGGGCACGATCAAAAATAGGGTTAAAAATGCCAACATGATGGCAATAAACGACCAGCGTACCCAAAGCGATTCTGATGTGGCGCGACTGCGGGCCACTTTTGCTTGGTAACTGCTGTATTGAGATGGGACTTTAATGGACATAAATTTACCTAGTGAATTGAGCGGGTAAGCCTACAGGGCTGAACCGTTGCGTCGACTTAACCACCATTGCAGGCCATTGATGGCAAACAGCAGAATGAATGAGATAACCAGCATGACCACCGCCACTGCAGTGGCGCCGGCGTAGTCGTATTGTTCTAATTTAGTGATGATGATTAAGGGGGTGATTTCTGACACCATGGGCATGTTGCCGGCAATGAAAATCACAGAGCCGTATTCGCCTATCGCCCGCGCAAAAGCCAAGGCAAAGCCAGTAAGCAGGGCTGGCCAAACAGCCGGGAAGATGATTTTGTAAAAAGTTTGCCAGCGGTTTGCACCCAGGCTGGCGGCAGCCTCTTCGGTTTCCGCTTCCAAATCCTCTAGCACCGGTTGCACAGTGCGCACCACAAAAGGCAGACCAATAAAGGTTAAGGCCACCACCACGCCCAGCGGGGTAAAAGCCACTTTTATGCCGTGTGGCTCTAACCATGAACCTATCCAACCGTTGTTGGAATACACCGCTGTTAAAGCGATGCCGGCCACCGCCGTGGGCAGGGCAAACGGTAAATCGACTAAGGCATCAATGATTTTCTTGCCAGGGAAAGTGTAACGCACCAATACCCAAGCGGTGAGCAAGCCAAACACCGCGTTGATTAGCGCCGCAATAAAAGAAGCGCCAAAGGTTAGCTTGTAAGAAGCCACCACACGTGGTGTGCTGACCACTGCCCAAAATTCATGCAAGCTTAATTCCGTGGTTTTGATAAAGGCCGCCGATAGCGGGATCAGCACGATTAAGCTGAGATAAAAGATCGTGTAACCAAGAGATAAATTAAATCCTGGCAGTACATTTTTCCTTGTAGTCATGCTGTTTCCTATTTGAAGTGGCTGCCGTAATGAATAAAAACGACAGCCCCCATAGCTTTAATGAATGGTTTATAAATTGTTACTTTTGGTAGATCTGATCAAATGTACCGCCATCAGAGAAGTGGGTTTTTTGGGCTTTCTGCCAACCACCAAACTCTTGATCAATTTGCACTAATTTCACTTTAGGGAATTGTGTTTCGTATTTTTTGGCCACCGATGCTAAGGTTGGGCGGTAGTAATTTTTTGCCGCTATTTCCTGGCCCTCTTCGGTGTATAAATAATCCAGGTAAGCTTTGGCCACCGCTTCATTGCCGTGTTTTTTAGCAAATTTATCCACGACCGTAACTGGCGGTTCAGCCAAGATGGATAGGGAAGGCACAACAATTTCAAATTTGCCTACGCCTAATTCTTTTTGCGCTAGGAAGGCTTCGTTTTCCCAAGCCAGCAGTACGTCACCAATGCCACGCTCCACAAAAGTGGTGGTTGATCCACGCGCGCCAGTGTCCAATACGGGTACATTTTTAAAGAGTTTGCCAACGAATTCTTTGGTTTTTGCTTCATCGCCGCCGTTTTGTTTTTTGGCATAAGCCCAAGCTGCTAGGTAGTTCCAGCGTGCGCCGCCGGAGGTTTTTGGGTTGGGGGTAATGACGGATACGCCGGATTTGGTTAAATCGGTCCAATCCTTGATGCCTTTTGGGTTGCCTTTTCTCACTAAAAATACAATGGTCGAGGTGTAAGGCGAACTGTTGTTTTGCAAACGGGATTGCCAATCTTTAGGGATTAATTTGGCTTTTTCTTGCAATTGGTCTACATCGTATGCCAACGCTAAAGTGGCTACGTCGGCATCCAAACCATCAATAATGGCACGGGCTTGTTTGCCTGAGCCGCCGTGCGAGGTTTTAACAATCACGTTATCACCGGTTTTTGTTTTCCAAAATGCGGCAAAAGCTTTGTTGAAATCTTGGTAGAACTCACGGGTTGGATCGTAAGAGACATTCAGTAAATTAATGTCTTTTGCGTATGCTGCCGGGGCAGTGATGCCGTAAATGGCTGATAAAAGGGCGAGAGCCAATAGTGATTTTTTCATGTGTAATCCTTAGGGTATGTTTATTTAGTTAGAAGGCAACCTGGAAACGCGCTAGGATGGCTTTTTCGTCTTCGCGATCTTGTGTTGTTCTCTGGGTTGTAAGGTTGGCACTTTCAGTTGCTGAGGTGCTGACTAGCGTTCCACCACCGCCATCAAATTTGGTTTGCTCATAATTCAAGGCAAATTTCACATCTGGATTTAAATACCAATTAATTCCGGCAGTCCAAGTTTTGGCTGATTTAGCTGATACATTAGGATCGGCATATAAATAATGGCTGGTTCCTTTTAATGTGCCTGAAGCTGCTGTGGAATCTAACTTATCGTAGGTGAAAGCATCGCCATCAATGTTTAACTCACTGTAACGTGCCACCACTTCCCAGGCGCCCCAGGTCTTTTTATCGAAGTCAAAGTTATTTTTAGGTTTGACTCCTTTAAATGAGGCATCTTCACCAGTAAGCAACCAAGATCCAGCAACTTGCCATGCATCATTGTGTAGGGTGATTTTTTTCAAATTTTCAGCGCCTACACTTATGCCTTGGGATTCGCGCACGTATTCTCCGATTAAGCCAAATGGACCATAGTAATAACTGGCTTGTGGTGCAATGCGAGAACGTTTGCCATCGGCATGCACTAACCAAGTAGGGCCAGCACCTGCTGTGATTATTGTTGATGTGCTGCTTGGAGCCGCTGTCGTTGTTTCGCCAACGCCGGTTCGCAAGACTGTGCTATCGTTGTATTTAAAGAATGTTTGCTGGCCTTCTGTTTTGTAGCCAGATGTTAATTCTGTTGTAGATCCACTAACCGTGTCTTTAGTGGTTCCCGAGACTTTGCTGGTTGTGCCGCCGATACCAAAACTTAATCCTGCCAAGGCATTGTCTGCATCTTTAAATGGGCTCGCAAAAATACGGGCAGCAAAATCTTTATCGCTGTTGGCATCACTGGCAGTGGTGTTGTCGCCACCATCGGCTACGCCATTATGTACACCGATGGCATAGCTAAATTTGCCATCTAAAACATCACCGTATGCAGATATACCCACGTCGCGGTTAGGTAAAATGTTGCTAACATAACTACGTTCTAAGAATTTAATATCTGAACCGCTTTGTAAGCGCTCTAAACCGACAAAGGGTTTGTATTTACCCGCGCGTATTTTGAATGCGGGGTCAAATCGTGCGTCAGTGTAGGCATCTACTACTTGTGATTTTCCATCACCAAATTCTGGAGTGAAACGGAAATCATATTTGCCGTAGACGGTGCCTTCTAGTGTTGGTCTAATACGTCTTAACAAAGCCGTATCTTTAGCGCTTTCCGTGTTATCAAGGTAGCCAGCAGTTGAAGCGCCAGAAGCTGCTTTGGAAGTTAAGTTTTTGCCATTGGTAAATACGCGACCATCCGTTTGGATTAGGCCGCGAAATTTAATGGCATTTTTACCGTCGGCCGACTCTAAACCAAATCCGCTGGCGCTGGCTTTAACCACGGGTGTGGTTTTCTTCGCCGCTGCCGTTTCTTCTTCAGTAATTTCGCCTTTGCGGGCCAATACTTTGACTTGTTGGCTTAGTTCTTGCACCAAGCCGCGTAGTTCTTCTAGTTCGCTGCTGTCGTTAGCATGCGCCGCTAAGGGTAATGAAATGATGCCGCTAGCAAGCAATGCCGTGGCGAATTTTGTAAATTTAAATTGCATGATGGTCTCCTGTTTCAAGCATCCAGTTATCTGGTCGGCCGGTGTTTTAAATAAAAGTTACGGTGTTTATTTGGCCGCTGCTGTAGCAGTAGGACTAATTTTTTTGCTGTCTTGTGTAAATCTGACTTTTTCTCGCTTTTCAATTTGAGTGACGCGTCCTTCGTGCAAGACGATTTCTATCGAGCCAAAACCCGAGCCATTTTTTAGCTCGTCGACCGCACGCAAAATCTCCTGCGACACGTCGCGTGATGTGGCTGTGCTGGCTATAGTTTGGTTGATTACTGTCATGGTTTAACCTCAAATCAAGTTCATAAATTGCGAATGCATGCACTATATAAACTTTGTTAAACAATTAAAAAGAATATTTTTTTATAAAGTTATAAACAAATCGAATATAAGAATGAGGGATGCGCGCTGAATTCTGGCAAACGCGATGAGGGGGAGCTTGAAGCTTGAACGTAAAAAAGGCCGACTCGTGCATGCAGTCGACCTTTCGTTTTTTTGGCGCGCCCGGCGGGATTCGAACCCACTACCCTCGGCTTCGGAAACCGATACTCTATCCAAATGAGCTACGGGCGCAAAAGAGCTTGCCATTATAGCAAAGCATTGCCTATCGGGGCGGCTTGGCTTGGTTTTTAAGTCCTTTTACCTGGCGATAAAGTGCAGGTATAATCACCCACCTCTTTAATTTATGTGTAGAAATGGACTGATATGAGTAACGAATACAAAGGCTCGAGTTTATGGCAATTAATCTTGGTGATACCGGGCGCTATTTTAGCCTTCACCTTAATTATTTCCTTGATTGCTAAATCTTTTGGTGTGGCTAATGAGCCAGCTGCTGCGGTAGCGGAACCGGCTGCAGCCGTGGCCGCATCTGATGCAAATATCAAACCAGAAGCCACAGTAGAAGTAGCGGTTGCGGATGCCGGCCCTCACGTCGACAAAAGCGGCGAAGAAGTGGTTAAAGCCGTTTGCGGCATGTGCCACACAGCCGGTCTAATGAATGCACCTAAAATCGGTGACAACGGCCAATGGGCGCCTCGTATTGCACAAGGTTACGACGTATTGGTGTCACACGCTATCAACGGCATCCGTTCTATGCCAGCGCGTGGCGGCAACCCAGCCTTAACCGACGGTGAAATTGCCAACGCAGTAGCCAATATGGCCAATGCCAGTGGTGCCAGCTTCAAAGCGCCTGCTGCCAAAGCGGCCCCGGCGGCCGATGCTAAAGCCGCTGACGCGGCCGCTGCGCCAGCGAAATAAACGACCCATGCGGCTGGTGCTTGCGCTGGCTTGCATGGACAGTTGTTATGCAATGGCTAACCCACATCAAACCACTTAACTTGTTAAGTGGTTTTTTATTTTCTCAGAGCTAAACATGGCCCAATATGCGATAGGCGACATACAGGGTTGTTACCAGGCCTTTTTGGCTTTGTTAGCGCGTATAGAGTTTGATCCCGAGCAAGACCGGCTTTGGTTAGTCGGCGATTTAATCAATCGCGGCAGTGGCTCGCTGGAGGTCTTGCGTTGGTGTTACGCGCACCAATCTTCCATCCATGTGGTGCTGGGTAATCACGATTTGCATGCCTTGGTAGTGGCCGCTGGCTTTGTTAATGCACACAAAGGCGACACCTTAGACGCCTTGTTGGCCGCCCCAGATAAAGACGCCTTGCTAAATTGGCTGCGCCATCAAGCGCTGGCCTACCATGCCGAAGTGGCCCCCGGGCAGGCCTATCTGATGGTGCACGCCGGGCTCTTGCCAGACTGGACGCTGGCGCAAACCCTGGACTATGCCGCTGAGGTGGAAGCGGCTTTGCAGGGGCCTAAATATCTGGAATTTTTAGCGCACATGTACGGCAATTTACCCAACCGTTGGCAATCCGATTTAACCGGCATAGACCGCTTGCGGGCGATTACCAATGCCTTGACCCGCTTGCGCGTTTGCACCCTAGAGGGTGAAATGGAATTTCAGTTTAAGGGCGAGTTGGCCGACGTGCCGGCGCCGTATAGGCCATGGTTTTCCCTAAAAAATCGAGCCACGCAAGGCACTCAAGTGATTTTTGGTCATTGGTCGGCGCTGGGACTGCAACAACAAGGCGACGTCTATGCGCTGGATACCGGCTGTTTGTGGGGCGGACAGCTGACGGCCATGAACTTGCAGACTAAGGCGATCAGCCAGGTGCCGTCCGATCCGCGTGACAACCCTAAACGCTTAAAGCTTTAATTTCTTTGTAATTAGCTGTTGTATGTACTCAGTCAAATCGCGGCGATGCTGCTGCGCGGCTTGCTGCCCAAGCGAAATCGGCGCTAGAAAATGCAACTCCAAGCTGACCTGCTGTAAACCTACGACACTCAGGATGGATTCCACTAGCGTGGTGTCGCCGGCATAGGCCACCTCGGTATTGATGCTGCCGTCCGCGCGTGAGTAACGGATGGCGATGGGCCAAACCGTCGAATTGGCTTGCAAGGCCGATTGCATGACGCTGCCTTTAAAGGGGGCGATGCAAGTGCCGTCGGTGGTGGTCCCTTCAGGAAAAAGGCAAACGTTGTCGCCGGCTTTTAAGCTCTGCGTGGTCAGGTCGACGATGCGTGTGGCATGCTGGCGTTTACCGCGCTCGATAAATAAGACCTGACTTTTTTTAGCCAAATAGCCAAACACCGGCCAAGATTTTATGTCGGATTTGGCGATAAAACGCACCGGTAATAAGCTGTTAATGGCGTGGATGTCTAGCCAGGAAATGTGGTTGGCCACCAATAGGTTGTTGCGGGCGCTTGCGTAAGTGGGCGGGGTTTGCCCGTAGACCTTTACGTGCACGTTTAAAATGCGCAACAGCGTTTTACACCACCACAAGATGATGGCCAAACGGCCATTTTTGCTGGAAAGCGGCATGATCATCGCCGCCATCGCCACACCGCTTAAGGTGTGTAGGGCGATGCGGGTCAGTCGGTAGTAGCGAGTAAGGCGCTTAGAGGTCGCTTCTTGAGTGATGGGCAAATGGTGGTTTGATAGCGCGCTACTGGTCAAAAGCAAACTGCTTATTTTAAAAAGTGCGCAGCGTATCTGGGGTTGATTTTAGATAGCGGTAACATTACCAGCATATCGGCTGTGTTGAAATAGGGATCCCATGCCGGTTCACCACAAATGTAAGCACCTAAGCGTAAATAGCCTTTGATTAACGGTGGGCAAGCCACTTGCATGTCAGTGCGCAAGGCCGGGTTAAGCAAAGGGTTGCGCGGGAACACACGGTATTCCAATGGCGATAAGTAATCGTCAGCCAATTTGGTGTACAAGCTGGCCGCCGCATGGCCGCCGTCATACATGCTGACGCTGCCACAACCTATCATGTATTCGTAATTGTGGATTTGCATGTACTTGGCTAAGCCAGCCCAGAGCATGGTGATAGTGCCGCCGTTACGGTAGTTTTGGTGCACGCAGGCACGGCCGACTTCGACGGTGCGGTCAAACAAGTGGCTGAGTCGGCTTAAATCGAATTCGCCGGCTGAATAGTACCCGCCGGCTTCGTTGGCTGCGGATGGACTTAAAATACGGTAAGTGCCGATGACTTGATTGGTGTCGCTGTCGCGCACGATTAAGTGGTCGCAATATTGATCAAAGCCGTCCACGTCTAAGCCGCCAGTGCCCAATAGTTGGGCGCCCATTTCCTCGGCAAACACTTTGTAGCGTAAGCGTTGGGCTTCTTCTATTTCCACTTGGGTGCGCGCAAGGCTAATGCTCAGGCGGCGTTGATTGGGCACCGCTAAATCGATGTGCTTAGCGTTTTCGCTATGGCTTAACGGGCGTATTCTTTGTTTGGCTAACATTAAAGTCTCCTTTTGAATTGGGGAGACTTTAATGCTTATAGATTAAGAACTCGTGACAGTATTGTGACGGTTTATTGACAGCCTATTGCTAGGCCTTTTGGCTTAATGCGAAACGCGTGTGGCGCCACCGCTATCAATCAAACGCACTTTATCGCCGGCTTTAAATTGTTCGTCGGCTTCTTGAACGATGGCAATTAAAGTGCCGTTATCCAGTTTCACGGTGATTTCAAAGGCATCCTTACGGGTGATGCCTTCTTCTATGGCAGCACCGGCTAAGCCGCCAACCACGGCGCCGATGACGGCGCCTATGATGTTGTCGTCACCCTTGCCTATGCTGTTGCCGGCCACACCACCCACCGCGGCGCCAGCGGCTGCGCCTATTGGTGTTTTGGTTCCTTCTAATTTCACCGAGCGCACGCTTTCCACCACACCCATGCGCACGGTTTGCACTTTGCGCGCTTCTTCGCGTGAGTAAACGCCGCCGGAATTGGAGCTGGCGCAGGCGCCTAAGATTAAGCTTAATAGCGTGATGCCTATTAGTTTGGTTTTGTTCATGATGCGTCTCCTGTTGTTGGCCCGGTTAGTTAGCCTGGCTGGTTCAAATCCAGTTTAAGCCTCGTCCAATTTGGTTTCGTTAACCAATGCTTGGGTGTAGATGGCTTCAATTTCCGCACGGCTGGGCTTGTGGTTTTGTCCACCGCGACTTTCAATTTTAATGGCACCCATGGTTGATGCCAAGCGGCCGCAGGTGGGCCAATCCCAGCCGCGGGCCATGCCGTAAAGCAAGCCGGCTCGGTAAGCGTCACCGCAACCGGTGGGGTCGACGATATTCATGGCTTTAACGCAAGGAATCTCATGGCATACGCCATCCGCGTAAATTTGCGAACCCTGGCCACCCAAGGTCACCACCAAGGCTTTAACTTTGGCTGCCAGTTGCTGCAAATTTAAGCCAGTTTTATCTTGGATGATTTGCGACTCGTAATCGTTAACCGCTAAGTAATCGGCCATCTCGATAAACTGCAACAATTCTTCGCCGCTAAACATGGGCAAGCCTTGACCGGGGTCGAATAAAAATGGGATGCCGGCATCAAAGCACTCGCGCGCGTGTTGGAACATGCCGTCGCGGCCATCCGGTGCGATGATGGCGAGCGTCACGCCTTGCGCGTCGTTCACGCTGTTTTCATGCGAGGCCACCATGGCGCCTGGGTGAAAGGCGGTAATTTGGTTGTCGTCGGTATCGGTGGTAATAAACGCTTGCGCGGTGAAGGTGCCGGCCACGGTTTTGATGTGCGTGCTGGCTAATTTGTTCTGCGTGAGCCAATTTTGGTAAGGTGCAAAATCGTCGCCCACGGTCGCCATGATGAGTGGATTGCCATCGAGCAATTGCAGGTTATAGGCAATGTTACCGGCGGTGCCACCAAATTCGCGGCGCATTTCCGGCACGTAAAATGCCACGCTGAGGGCGTGAATTTTGTCGGGCAAAATGTGGTTTTTGAATTTATCTTGAAACACCATGATGGTGTCATAGGCTAGTGAGCCGCAAATAAGGGTGTGCATGGGGTGTGGGGCTTAGGTTAAAAGGCCATTATCTTATTTTTTGCGGCCAGCAAGCAAGCGCTAAGATCGGGCTTATTCGGCTAGGCTGCCGTCGATGAGAATTTTGGCGGCTTTTTTGGCGTACTGCATGGCGCCTGAACCGCGTTGCATTTGTTCGGCTTGCACGGCACCTTCAAACAGCAAAGACAATTGCAGGGCGAGGCCGTCGGCGTCCTTAATGTTAGCTTGCGCGGCTAGGCTGCGTATGTACAGTCTAAATTGCTTGGATTGCTCGGCGGACAATTGGTGAACCGGGTTGGCTTCACTGGGAAATTCGGCCGCGGCCTTAATGAAGCCCATGCCATTGAAGTCGGGTGAGCTAACCCATTCTTCTATGCAATCGAACAGCTTTTGTATTTTTTCTGCCGGTTGCTGGGTTTGGCTGTCGAGCTTGCCGTTGAGCCAAGATTGAAATTGCAGTTGGCTGTGCGTGAGCACTTCCAGGATCAACAACTCTTTGCTGCGGAAGTATTTATACAAAGTCATTTTAGTGGTGCCCGCCGCGGCCACGATGTTGTCTACCCCAGTGGAATTAATGCCTTGGGTTTGGAATAGATTGGTGGCGGTGGCCAGTATTTTATCGCGTAGCGTGGACATAAATGGATTATACTAACCTGTATATAAAGCCTGCAACGATTATTTGCCCTTAGCTGGTGGAGTTGGCCATCAGCATGGGCGTGAAATTGCAGCGCACTTTTTCTAAATAGCGGTTGGCGATCGCCAAATCTTTTAAATTGGTAGGCAGTTTGCCACCCACCACATTTTCTAAATAGACCGCTCTATCTTGATCTGGAATTTGCAATGCTTCTGGGTATTGGCATGTGCCCTGGCGCATTTGTTCGTACTTTGCGTAGAGCAGACTGGCATCTTTGGCACTTAAACTGACTTCGGTTTGTTCGCTGATGCTTAGCGGGTGCTTGGCTACATCAAGGCCAAAGCCGATTGTGACGGCTAACAGGCAGCCGACCGATAAGCCATAAAAAGCCGGCTTGGACCATAGCCAATGTAATCGACTGGGCTGATTTTGCGTCTGCGCCAATATCAATGCCAGGGCAGCTTTTTTGCCGTGCTTCAAGCAATCCAAACGGGCTTGTTGATCGCTCTGCAGGTTGGCATTCATGGCAATCAGCAGGATGTGCTCGGCCAGCATGCGCGGTTGGCTGGCGCCCAATGCGCTGGCTTGCTTGGTGCAAAAAGCCAGCAGGGCGGTGTTGTCCGCTATCGAATTGGCCATGCCAATCGAACTTGGCGTATCGCGTAAGGCATCAAACAAGCTGAGCAATCGCTCGCTGGGCGTTTTGCCCAGTTGCGTTAGCTTGGTTAATTGCGCGGCAGAGTTGAAGTCGTCCATGGTGCTCAAGGCTAGCGTGGCATTAGAACGGTTTAACCACAACCAAAATGACGATCAAGGTCAGCACGATGACCGGCACTTCATTAAACCAGCGGTACCAAATATGGCTGCGGGTGTTGCGATCGTGCTTAAAGTCGTTGATTAATTGTCCGCAATACCAGTGGTAGGCTATTAGTACGATCACCAAGCTTAATTTTGGGTGCATCCAACGACCACTGATGCCGTAGCCTAGCCATAACCATAAGCCAAAGCCTAGGGCTAAGACGGCCAGGGGCAACATGAAGCGATAGAGCTTTTGTTCCATCATTTTCAATCTGTCTGAACTGGTGCTGTCTTGCACCATGGCGTGATTGACCAATAGCCTAGGTAGGTAAAATAAGCCAGCAAACCAACTGGTGACAAAAATGATGTGAAACGCTTTAACCCATAACATCGTTAATCCCTCTTCCTTGTTTAATCTGGCTTGGCTAATTCACGGCTTAATAGTTTAGCCAAAGCATTTAAATCCAATGGCCCTATTGTACTTTGTAAACGCTGGCCTTGCTTACCGTAGATAAAATGACTGGGCGTGACGTTCACTTGCCCAAAGGCGGTACTCATTTCGCCATAGCCATCGTGCATAACCGGGAAGGGCAGCTTTTTTTGATTCGCGTAGTGCAGCACTTGAGCCGGTGGGTCGTAGGCCATGGCGACCGCAATCAATTCAAAACCTTGGCCATGGTGGCGCTGGTAAAAGTCGATTAATGCCGGCATTTCTTTGAGGCAACTTAGGCAGTTGATGGACCAAAAATGCACCAGTACTACGCGGCCCTCTAAGTTGGCCATGGCGATTTTTTCGCCGCTTAAGGTGGTGAAGCTAACGGCAGGGGCAGATTGGTTCTGATCACTTTGCCAGATGCCCCAGCCAATTAGCAGGGTGGCAATCAGGGCAAGGCTGATTTTTTTTAAATAGGCAGGCATGTGCTTAGTCTAACGGATTTTTATTTAATGTGGCCTGTCTATGCAAGTTACAGCTAAGCAGACAAATGGCCAATACCCATGTAACGCTTACGCTTATTTGCCGTGATTCAACATGTTATAATGCATTTTTTAATAGCCAAGCTATTTATCTAAAAGCCAATGAACGCACCCCTACCTAGCCATATTGAGCATCTCGAACCGCAAGCAACCCAACGCTTACGTGAAATTCCCTACAACTACACGTCTTTTTCTGACCGCGAAATCGTCATACGCTTTCTCGGGGAAGAGATATGGGACACCTTAAACGACTTGCGCAGTCAGCGCAAAACCGGTCGCAGTGCGCGCATGCTGTTTGAGGTTTTGGGTGATTTGTGGGTGGTGTCACGCAACCCGTATTTGCAAGACGATTTGTTGGAAAACCCCAAGCGCCGTAAGGCCTTGATTGATGCGCTTAAACACCGTATTGCTGCCATAGAAGAACGCAATGCTGGCGGCAAAGCCAATGCCAGCGTGCAAAAAATGGTGCAGGCCGCGCAAAAAGCCATTGCCAAATTTGCCGAAGACTTCCGCCAAACCTACGATTTGCGTAAAAAAGCCTTAAGCAAATTAAGCAAAATTACCCGGAAAGACAACGTGCAGTTTGATGGCTTGGCACGCGTGTCGCACGTGACCGATGCCACCGACTGGCGCGTGGAATACCCGTTTGTGGTGTTAAGCCCAGACAGTGAAAAAGAAATCGCCGCCTTGGTGCGCGCTTGCATAGAGTTAGGCTTAACCGTGATTCCGCGCGGCGGTGGTACCGGCTATACCGGTGGCGCCATTCCATTGACGCCCATGTCGGCAGTGATTAATACCGAAAAATTAGACCAACACGGCGGCGTGCAAATGCGCACCTTGCCGGGTGTGGCCAGACAGGTTGCGACCATAGAATGCGGCGCCGGGGTGGTGACGCGCCGTGCCATGGAAGCGGCAAGCGATGCCGGCCTTGAGTTTGCCTGCGACCCAACCAGTGCCGACGCCAGTTGCATAGGCGGTAACGTGGCGATGAACGCCGGCGGTAAAAAAGCCGTGTTATGGGGCACGGCCTTGGATAACTTGGCCTCATGGCGCATGGTGACGCCCGACGCGCAGTGGATGGAAGTGCAGCGTTTGGATCACAATTTGGGCAAGATACACGATGTGGCGGTGGCGCGATTTAAAGTCAGCCGTTATGCCGAAGACATGAAGACCTTGTTAGGCGAGCCAGAAATACTGGAAATCGCTGGCCCTAGTTTCCGTAAAACCGGCTTGGGTAAAGACGTGACCGATAAATTTTTATCCGGTTTGCCTGGCATTCAAAAAGAGGGCTGCGATGGCTTGATTACCAGCGCCACTTTTATCTTGCATCGCATGCCTAAACACGTGCGCACGGTGGCCTTGGAGTTTTTTGGCAACGTCTCCAATGCCGTGCCGGCCATCGTGGAAATTAAAGATTACCTGGATGCCACCGCGAAAAAAGACCCTTTGGTCTTGATGGCCGGTTTAGAGCACATGGACGAGCGTTACATCAAAGCGGTGGGTTACGCGACCAAAGCGGCCCGTCAGCAACGCCCAAAAATGGTCTTGATTGCCGACATCGCTTCCGACGATGAAAATGCCGTTGGTGAAGCCGCCTCGCACATCGTGCGTTTGTGTAATGCACGCAAAGGTGAAGGCTTTGTTGCCGTGTCGCCGGAAGCCCGCAAAAAATTCTGGTTAGATAGGGCGCGCACTGCTGCCATTGCCAAACACACCAATGCCTTCAAGATTAACGAAGACGTGGTCATTCCCTTGCCACGTTTGGGCGATTACTCGGATGGCATAGAGCGCATTAACATCGAACTGTCGATTAACAATAAGCTGCAATTGTTGGATGCCTTGGAAGAATTTATGCAAGGCGATTTGCCTTTGCAGGCCGACGAAGACGGCAATGCCGATGGCCAGATGGTCTTGGCTAAACAAGGCATCGCCTTGCAGTTGTTGCGTGAATTGCGTGCCCATTGGCGCTTGATATTGCAAAGTTTAGATCAGCCCGTGAGCGTGCTAGGCAGCCTAGGCGATACGCTTAATCAATACGATAATGTCTTCCGTGCCGTGCAATCGTATGATTTGCGCATTTCATGGAAACGTGACATTAAGCGACCCATGGCCGACATTTTTGCTGGACGTGAATACCAAAAAATACTCAACCGTTGCGATGAAATCCATAAAAGCGTGTTGAAATCACGGGTGTTTATTGCTCTGCACATGCATGCCGGCGACGGTAACGTGCACACCAACATCCCGGTTAACTCCGACGATTACCAAATGATGCGCGTGGCCCATGAAGCGGTGGCCCGCGTGATGGCTTTAGCCAAAGGCTTGGACGGCGTTATCTCTGGTGAGCATGGCATAGGCATCACCAAAATGGAGTTTTTGGAAGACTCCACCATCAGTGCTTTTGGCGCCTACAAACAAAAAGTCGACCCCAATGGCCACTTTAATAAAGGTAAGTTGATGGCCGGTTCTGGCTTGGACAATGCCTACACGCCAAGCTTTGGTCTGCTGGAGCAAGAATCCATCATTATGGAGCAGTCGGCCATAGGTGAGATTGCCGATTCCATCAGCGATTGCTTACGCTGTGGCAAATGCAAGCCGGTGTGCAGCACGCACGTGCCACGCGCTAATCTCTTGTATAGCCCACGCAATAAGATTTTAGGCACCTCCTTGTTGATCGAAGCCTTTTTATACGAAGAGCAAACGCGGCGCGGCATTTCGCTTAAGCATTTCGATGAATTTAATGACGTGGCCGACCATTGCACGGTATGCCATCGCTGCTTAAACCCATGCCCGGTCGACATCGATTTCGGTGACGTCTCGGTGGCCATGCGTAACTTCTTGCGCGAGCAAGGCAAAAAACAATTTAACCCAGGCACGGCATTGGGCATGGCATTTTTGAATGCCAAAGACCCGGCCACCATTAAATTGATGCGCACCTTCATGGTAACCATAGGTTACCGCGCGCAGAGTTTTGCCCACAGCTTGGCCAAGAAATTCCATTTGTTGAAAGATAAAGTCAGGCCGCCTGCCACCGTTGGTAAGCCGGAAATAAAAGCGCAAGTGGTGCATTTCATCAACCGGCCCATGCCTAAGAAAATGCCGACTAAGACCTCGCGTGCCTTGTTGGGCATAGAAGACGACCGCATGATACCGGTCATACGCAACCCAGCCAAAGTGACTGAAGACTCCGAAGCAGTCTTCTATTTCCCTGGTTGCGGCTCAGAGCGCTTGTTTTCCAACGTCGGTTTGGCTACCCAAGCGATGTTGTACGAAGTCGGTGCCATCACCGTGTTGCCACCTGGCTACTTGTGTTGCGGTTACCCGCAAACCGCCAGCGGCAATCACGATAAAGGCCAAGCCATCACCACGGAAAACCGGGTGTTATTCCACCGCTTAGCCAACACGCTGAATTACTTGGACATTAAAACCGTGATCGTGTCCTGCGGTACCTGCATGGACCAATTGCAAAAATACCAGTTTGAAAGCATATTCCCTGGTTGCCGCTTATTGGACATCCACGAGTATTTGATGGAGAAAGACCTGAAATTAAGCGGCATCACCGGCACCAAATACATGTACCACGATCCCTGCCACACGCCGATGAAAACCTATAAGCCATTGGAAGTGACGAATGCCTTAATGGGCACGGATGTAGCCTTGAATGACCGATGCTGTGGCGAGAGCGGTACCTTTGCCGTGGCTAGACCGGACATCGCCACCCAAGTCAAAATGCGTAAGCAAGAGGAGTTGGAAAAAGGCATGGGCAAGCTGGGCTTGACCGTGGGTGCGCCTGAGCAAAAAGTAAAAATTCTGACTTCTTGCCCAAGTTGCTTGCAGGGTTTATCGCGTTACGGTGAGGATACCGGCATAGAAGCCGATTACATCGTGGTGGAGATGGCCAAGCATTTGCTAGGGCCGGATTGGATGCAGGAGTATGTGGCGAAGGTGAACCAAGGCGGCATAGAAAAAGTATTGCTTTAAGGCTAGCCGCCTTAAGTTTAAGGCAGGAAGGGCAAGAATATTGCCGTGGCTAAATTTTGCATGACGCGCGATATCATGCGTTCGGATTTTTCCGATAAGGCCACGGCATATAAATCCGTGCGGCCTATCATCTTGCCAAACTCGCGCTCAAAACTTAAGTTTTTGTCTTTGTCGTTAATCTCATTGCTCAGCAAATACAGTTTGCCTTTTTCGTCTCTGGCATTGGCCAACTTCCAAGCAGCGATTTCTATGTTGCGGGCGACGTTGTAAATAAACTGTGGGTTGAGCGTGTCGTTGATGTAAAAATCGCGTTTGCCACCGTGCGCTTGCAAGAGCATGGTCTGCAGGCCGACGATAAAGGGCAGGACCCGGTCGCCAGCGTAATCAGCTTGGAAGGCCAAAAAGATAGCGTCCGTGCCTTGTTTGTTGTCTATTTCTTTGAATTGGTAATGGTGCTGTTGCTCGCCGTCTATCACCCAAGTCGCCATTTTTTCCGCATTGTCCGAGGTGCTTTTCGCCAATTCGTGTGGGTTGCGCTTGTACAGCTTAATCATCAAGGTGCGCAGGCTTTGAATGTTTTCCGATATTTCCACGTCCGCCATGCGATCAAAATCCGTTTTAGCTAACTGACTGCCTGAGCTGCGGTCGCTACGCTCCGGTATGGCTTTACGGTCGACTGGGCTATTGAGCGTGCAAGCACTAAGCTCGGCCAGCATGCAGCCCAATAGCAGTATGCGGCCGAACTGCGGGCTCACGTTTTTTGCACCCCACGGGATTTAGGGAAGATGACGCTAAAGGTGCTGCCCACGCCAAATTCGCTGCTGATGTCCAATTTGGCTTGATGGCGTATCAAAATGTGCTTGACGATGGATAGGCCCAAGCCGGTGCCGCCGGTTTCGCGACTGCGACTCTTGTCCACTCGGTAGAAACGTTCGGTCAGGCGTTCTATGTGCTGGGGCTCTATGCCTATGCCGGTGTCGCGCACGGCAAACACCGGTTGCTTGTTCTGCATTTGCCAAGTAATGGTAATGTCGCCGTGGCCTTTGGCCGGGTCAACCGGTGTGTAGCGTATGGCATTGCTGACTAAATTGCTAAATACGCTGCGCAATTCGTCTATGGAGCCCTTTAGGTTAAGCGTGGCATCAGCCTCTAACAGGATGCGATGGCTGGCTTTGTTTAAGCCTTGGCTTAAGCCTATGGCGTCGTTTTGCACGGATTTTAACAAGCTGGCCATGTCGATTTCACTGTTGTCTGGGCTGCCGGTGTTGCTCTCTATGGTGGACAAGGTTAGCAAGTCTTCTATGATGCGGCGCATGCGCACGGTTTGTTCTTCCATCATGGCAAAATAGCCTTGCAAGCTGGGCGGTACCGCTCCTTCCATGTCGCCTAGCGTTTCTAAAAAGCCGCCCACCACAGTCAGTGGGGTGCGCAATTCGTGGGAGACGTTGGCAATAAAATCCCGCCGCATGACGTCCACTTTTTCCAGTTGGGTCATGTCGCGGCTGATTAATAATTTTTGATTATTGGCCATGGCAATCAGCTGGATATCCAGTACCACCTCAGGGTTGCGCCAAGATTTGAGTTTAAATGGCTCGTCGTATTTTTCGTTGTATAAGTAGGCAATGAAGCCGCTGTCGCGAATCAAATTGACTACTGGTAGGTTTTTATCGGTGCTTAAATCCAAGCCCAATTGTTTTTCTGCGTTGGCGGTACACCACTCAATTTCGTTGCTGGCACCTAAAATAACCAGGCCATCCGGCATGGCGCTGGTGGCCAAATTGAAGCGCTCTAAAGAGGCGTTTAGTTGCGTTTGGTTGTACTTGTTGGTGCGTTCGTACTTGAGTAAAAGATTGAACAAGCCTTCCCATAAGCCGTAGCCATCGGGGATGGTTTTTAAGTCGGGTTTTTTAAACCAGGTTTGCAGCTGGTTGAGCCAAAAAATGTGGTTGGCCAGGTAGAGCAGTAAGCCGCCAGAAAAGACCAATAAAGCCGTGGTGGCGCTGCTGATCAACCATACAAAAAGGCTGATAAATAACAGTGCAAAAATAAATGAGCCGGCTTTCCTTCGAATATTTTGCACAAGTGATTTTTCAGTAAATAGACTTAAGCGATTATAGCGAGGAAATGCAGCGACGAAAAATGTTTTATCGGCCCGCTGGCTGCAGGCGGGCCGTTAGTGGAATTAGTCGTTGTTGATGGAAAAGCGGTAGCCGGCGCCGCGCACCGTTTGGATTAGGTCTTCGTGGCCGGACACGGCCAAGGCATTGCGTAAGCGTCGTATGTGCACGTCAACGGTACGGTCTTCAACAAACACGCGATCACCCCAGACTTTATCCAAGAGTTGGCTGCGGGTATGCACGCGTTCGGCATTGGTCATAAAGAAATGCAGCAGCCGGAATTCGGTTGGGCCCAAATCGATATTCTTTTGATTGCCACTGACCCGGTGCGTGCTTGGGTCTAAATGCAAGCCGCTGACTTCTATAGGGTCATCAGTCATTTGCGGGGCACGGCGGCGTAACACCGCTTTAATTCTGGCATTCAATTCACGCGGGCTAAAGGGTTTGGTGACGTAGTCGTCGGCACCCACTTCTAGACCGCGCACTTTATCGTACTCGTCGCCCCTGGCGGTGAGCATGATGATGGGTATGGATTTTGTTTGCGGATCGAATTTTAATTTACGCGCAAACTCCAAGCCGTTCATGCCGGGTAACATCCAGTCCAATAATATTAAATCCGGGATGGTTTCACGCATTAAATTTTGCGCAATCTCAACGCTGAGTGCGCGTATAGCATTGTGCCCGGCTTGGGTAATGTTAAGCGCTAGTAATTCTTGTATGGCCGGTTCGTCTTCAACGACTAATATATTGGCTGGCATAGTGCATCCTTAGCTAAGCGGTATGGGTTTAGGCTAGTATTCATGACCGCCAGTTTATGACTTATATATGAACTATTTATGACAGATATTAAATGTTAGCCCAAGTAAATGGGCAAATTTTTTGATTTGCTGGCGTATTTGTTACACTATGTTACATATTGCTGTTTTTATAACATATAAAAAATAAACGAAGAGGACTGTATGGCCAACTTTTTATCCAAAGAAAACACCGTAGCCAAAGCCGATTTTAATCGTTGGTTGGTGCCGCCGGCTGCCTTAGCGGTGCATTTATCCATAGGCATGGGCTACGGTTTTAGTGTGTTTTGGAAGCCATTGGGCAGTGCCTTAAAAGGCGCAGATGGTTCACCGGTTGCCGCTTGTGCGGCGGGTGCGGCGACTTTCGCGGATAAACTAGCCGGCACGGCTAAGGCTTTGTTTGCAACTGATTGCAACTGGACACAGTTTGATTTGGGTTGGATGTTCACCTTGTTCTTTGTCTTGCTTGGATGCTCGGCGGCCCTTTGGGGCGGTTGGCTAGAACGGGCCGGACCACGCAAAGCTGGCTTGGTGTCCATGCTGCTTTGGTGCGGCGGTTTGCTGATTTCGGCTTACGGCATCTACATCCACCAACTGTGGTTGATGTGGTTAGGCAGCGGTGTGATAGGCGGCATAGGCTTAGGTCTGGGCTACATTTCCCCGGTCTCAACCTTGATTAAATGGTTCCCGGATAGACGCGGCATGGCAACCGGCTTGGCCATCATGGGCTTTGGCGGCGGCGCCATGATAGGCTCGCCCTTGGCGACCAAATTGATGGCGTATTTTGCCGCGGATGGCAGCGTTGGCGTGTGGCAAACCTTTGTCGCCTTGGCCGGCATTTACTTTGTCTTTATGCTGTGGGGCGCATTGGGTTACCGCGTACCGCCTAGCGGTTGGCAGCCAGCTAATTGGCAGCCAGCCACCAACAAAAAAGCCAATGCCATGATTGCAAGTGGCCACGTGCACTTAAAAAATGCGCATAAAACCCCGCAGTTTTGGTTGCTGTGGTTGGTGTTGTGCATGAATGTGTCAGCCGGTATCGGCTTGATAGGCGCAGCGGCGCCGATGTTGCAAGAAACCTTTGGTGGCGCGCTAGTGGGGGCGCCGCATTTAAGCTACGCCGACATCAAGCTGGATGCCGACTTAACCGCTGCAGCTGCCGCGGTAGGGGCAGGCTTCGTTGGTTTAATTTCCTTGTTTAATATTTTTGGCCGTTTTGCTTGGGCAACGTCTTCGGATAAATTGGGTAGAAAGCGCACTTACACGATCTTCTTTGTGCTGGGCGCCATCATGTATTGCACCGCCAGTTACGTGGCTGGCTTTAAATCCTTGGCCATGTTTGCTGCTATCTTTTGCGTGATTGCCTCCATGTATGGCGGTGGGTTCGCTACCATCCCCGCCTATTTGGCCGACCTGTTCGGCACGCAGTTTGTTGGCGCCATACACGGTCGCTTGCTAACGGCCTGGTCCACTGCTGGTATTTTGGGTCCGGTGGTGGTGAATTACCTGCATGACACGCGCTTGGAAGCGAACGTGCCGTTTGATCAAATCTACGCGCCCATCTTTATGGTGTTGGCCGGCATGATGGTGGTGGGCTTCGTCGCTAATTTATTGGTAACGCCGGTGGCTGCCAAATACACCATGAGCGAGGCCGAGTTAGCGGCCGAGCGGCAATTGGCCCATGAAAAACCGGCGCCAGCCAAAGCCACTAAGGCTAAGGCGGTCACGGCTAAGGCCGGCCCTTCGTATAAGGTAGCCATCGCTTGGGCCTTGGTGTTGGTGCCTATCAGTTACGGCGTATGGAGCACGGTGCAGAAAGCCTGGATCTTATTTCATTAAAGTCAGTGGCCAATATGCGGTAAAATAGCGGCCTATTTAATAAGTCTTGTGATTAAAGGGTATGCCGTGAGGGAAATTGAAAAAAATTTAGATGGTAGCGGTCTGCAAATAGGCGTGGTGCTGTCTCGATTCAACAGTGATATAGGCGATGGCTTGCTGAGCGCGTGCACAACCGAGTTGCAGAAATTGGGTGTGGCCAGCGATGCCATTACCGTGATCACGGTGCCTGGTGCGCTGGAGACGCCATTGGCCTTGCAGCACATGGCCATCAGTGAAAAATTCGATGCCTTGGTCGCTCTAGGGGCGATTATCCGTGGCGAAACCTACCATTTTGAAGTCGTATCCAATGAATCGGCACGCGGCATTTTAGAAGTGCAATTCAACACTGGCATTCCCGTTGCCAATGCCGTGTTAACCACGGAAGACGACGATCAGGCCATTGCCCGCATGCATGTCAAAGGCGCGGAAGCCGCACAAGTGGCGGTTGAGATGGCTAATTTGATTCGAGCACTGTGATGACCAGCAGCATAAATGACAACAGCAAGGCCCCATTAACCACGTTGGCGGTGGGCAAAGCCGCTGGCAAAAAAACAGCAGTCAAAACCACGCTTAGATCGACTGGCTCTAAATCCAGCAGCGCTAAATCCGGTGGCAGTAGAAATCGACGCAAATCCCGTGAATTGGTCCTTAAAGCCGTCTATCGCGGCATGTTGAATGCCTCAACGGCCAGCGCGGTTTACAAAGACATGGCGGAAGACCCGGATTACAACAAAGCCGATGAGACCTATTTTAAATCCTTGTTGGAATCGGTTAACGAACACATGGCTGAGTTGGACGCCAAGATGGCCGATTTTGTTGACAGAAAAATCAGCGAATTAAGCCCGATCGAACACGCTATTTTGCGTATCTCCGCGTGCGAATTGATGTTTGATCTGAGCATTCCTTACCGCGTGGTGATTAACGAAGGCGTGGAATTAGCCAAGCTATACGGTGGCATCGATGGCCACAAATACATCAACGGCGTGTTGGATAAATTGGCCGCCAGTGTTCGTGCGGCAGAAATGCGCGCTTAAGTTTGGCTGATGGTTTGGTAGTGGCAGCCGCTAGCATCGCTAATTAAGTAGCTGCCTTGTTCGTACCAATCGGCTAACACCCAACGTGTGATGGCATGACCGTCTAAGCTTAAATCGTGCTGCATGGGTCGGTGGGTGTGGCCATGTATAACCCGTTCTGGGTAATCGTGGTCTCGCAATAAATGATTGAGCGTCTGCGGGTTGATGTCCATGATGTCGCTGGCTTTATGCGACTTTTCTTGTTCACTGCGCGCACGCATGGCGGCGATCTGTTCTTTTCTGTCTGTTAAGCTACGCTGTAAAAAAGCCGTTTGCCAATTTTTATCCCGCACTTTTAATCTAAACGCTTGGTAGTCTAGGTCGTTACTGCACAGGGCATCACCGTGGCTAACCAGCGTGCGCACGCCATGCAGGTCTATCACGCACGGGTCGGGCAACAACTTCAATTTGGCCGCAGCACAAAAGGCCTCGCCGATTAAAAAATCGCGGTTGCCGTGCATTAAATAGACTGCCACGCCGGAGTCGGCTAAGTCGCGCAGGCCGTCAACCACGTCTTGGTGGCTGATCAGGTCGTCATCGCCAGCCCAATATTCAAAAACGTCACCCAGCAGGTATAAAGCACGCGCTTGCTTGGCTGTGCTGTTGAGAAACTCAATAAAAGCTTGGGTGATGTGCGGGCGGCTGGCGCATAAATGCAAATCGGAGATAAATAGCTCTGCTAGATTTGCAGCGTATGGATCCCCGGTCCGGTTCATTTAGGCCAGCTTGCGATTAACAGCGTGTCGCACTTTCAATGATGACGTTTTCTACTGGCACGTCTTGGTGACCGTTGCGGGTGGTGGTGGCCACTTTCTTGATTTTATCCACGACGTCCATGCCGGCCGTCACTTTACCAAACACGCAATAGCCCCAGCCGCTGCTGTTAGGTGCGGTGTAGTTCAAGAAGTCGTTGTTGCCGACGTTAATGAAGAATTGGTTGCTGGCAGAGTGTGGCGCTGAGGTGCGCGCCATGGCAATGGTGTAAATGTCGTTGGCCAAGCCGTTGTCGGCTTCATTTTTAATTTCATCGGCCGAGGCTTTTTGTTGCATTTTGCCGTCAAAACCGCCGCCTTGTATCATGAAGCCGTTGATGACGCGGTGAAAAATAGTACCGTTATAAAAACCGCTGTCTACGTATTGCAAAAAGTTAGCCACGGTAATCGGGGCTTTCTCTGCGTTAAGTTCTAAGGTAATTTCGCCAAAATTGGTAAGTAGTTTAACCACAATGTGTCCTTAATAAAGTGTCGTAAAAAAAGTGTAGTCGTGCCAGTTTAGCTTACAGCGGTTTGCTGTTGCGTTTGATGGCCAGTATGCGTACCGTGGATTTCGGTACGTCGTAATAGGGCCCAACGTTCATGGTCGGTGAGGCGCCAATGTCACGCACCACGTCCATGCCTTTTAGCACGCGGCCGAACACGCAGTAGCCGATGAGTTCGGCATCGTTGCCTTGGTAATTAAGCGGCACGTTGTTTTCTAAGTTGATGAAGAATTGCGAGGTGGCGGAGTCGGGGTCGCTGGTCCTAGCCATGGCTAGGGTGCCCGGCTCGTTTTTAAGGCCGTTTGCTGCTTCGTTGACGATGGGGGCTAGGCTGGGTTTTTCCGTCATGTCGGCGTTAAAGCCACCACCTTGTATCATGAAACGATTAATCACGCGGTGAAAAATGGTTTCTTTGTAATAGCCTGAGTCTACGTATTGCATGAAATTGGCCACGGTTTTAGGGGCTTTTTCTGGGTAGAGTTCCACCACAAAATCGCCACGGTTGGTTTCTATGGTGACCAGCGGGTTGGCGGCCAATAGGGGTGTGCTTAGGCTTAGGCAAGAGCCTAGAAAAGCAGCTAACAAGAAAAAACGCAGTTGAGGCATGGTCATCCTTAAAAATGAAATCACTGGAGCAAGGTGTGGTTTAGAAAGGGGCTAAAAAAGCAGGCAAAGCCAGTATTAGGCAGCGCCTTCGGAAATAATTTTCCAATGGCCGTCTTCCAATAGCCAATATTGGCGTTTTTGCATTTTGTTGCTTAGGTGTGGGCTTTTAAAATCTTGGGTGAAATCCACCACGACTAATTTTTGCGTGCTGTCCGGGTAAGCAAACATACTGACGTTGGAGAGGGTAATGCTGATCTCGGGTTTGTTGGCCTGCACGCGGTATTTGTGCGCTGCCCATTGTTGATAATTGATGCCGTTGTTGTTAAACGCGCTGGAGTAGTGGCTTAAGTATTGATTGGTGTCTTGTGAACGCCAGTCATTGAGCCAAGCGTCCATGGCGGCTTGCAAGCTTTGTTTTTCTGTGTCGTCGCTGTCGTTAGCAGACCAGCTTAAATTGTTGGCAATGATGATGGGCGTTTTGCCGGTTTGCAGTATGGGCGCCAAACTTTTTAGATCTTGATTGTTTAACACCACGCAGCCGTCGCTGGAGCGCGGTGGCCGGCTGTAGGTGTCGCTAGGGGTGCCGTGCAGCCAAATGCCAGAGCCACTGCGGTTATGGCGTTGGTCCCACTCATTCGGGTAGTTTAGCGGGTAGGCACCATCGCCGTACATGTCGGCTAGCGGTTGGGTTAGTTTGGCTTTGGCAAAATACACGCCTATGGGCGTGCGTTTGTCGCCCTCGGTTTTTTTATCGACGCCATTTTTACCTATGGTGACGTAGTAGTCTTTGACGTAACTTAAGCTGTTGCCGTTGTTTTTGTATAGGTATAAGCGCGATTTGTCGGTGTCGACCACGATGACGTGGCCTTGCTGCTCATTGGGCGCCAGCAGCAAATTTGGCATGCTGTCGGTGTTTTGTTTGGACAAGTAGTGCTCGATACGCACGCGGGCTTCGTCTTGCAAGTCCTTGATGGCTTCGGTTTGGTTGCTGTCGCTACCACCAAAGCCTTGCAATTGCTGCGCTTGTGCCATGAGTAAATCGCCGCGCAGCAAGTAAGCCAATTTAAAATTCGGGATGGTTTTAATCAGCTCGTCGACGGTGTTGAGCGCTTGATCATTTTTACCTTGGGTGATTTCCAACAAGCTCTTGGCGAGCAGGGTTTCGGCTAAATTGCCTAAGCCATTTTGTTTGGCTTGAAACAAATTGCCTAGGCTGTCGCTATTGATTGCCGTGGCATTCCATGGCATCAAGGTAATCGCCGTTAACAGTGCGTAGGTTAAACTTTTATTCAAATGCATCTATGAATACCTAGCCCTAAAAAGTGACATCAAGCCTTACTGATCCGCGTCGCTGTGCCGTCAGCTAGTTGCTGGCATTCTCTTGCTGGATATACCAGTTGTCGCCTTCTTTTTTCATGATCAGTGTTTTGGTCGTGTGTATGGGTTTGCCATCGGCACGGTAGCTTTGCTTGAAACGCACTCTAGCGTTGTTGCTGTCGGCTACACTGATGTTGATTTTAGATAGGCTGACGCTGATTTTAGACGGTTTGTTAATGCGCTCTTTACGTTGCTCTTCCCAGGCTTTGCGGCTTTGGCCTTTAGCCGGTTGGAAGCTGGCGCCGTAGCTGGCAAAGTAACGATCCAAATCTTTGGCTGACCAGGCTTGCGCCCAGCTATTCACCGCGGCGCTTAATTCTTCTTCGGCGCTTTTAGCTGGCGTGCTGCTAGTAGTTGCACTGTTAGCCACTTCGCTGACGGCTTTTTTGCTCACGCTGTCGGATTTTTTGGCATCGGCGACGGCTTTAGCCGGTTCTTTCGCGGCAACAGTGGTTTTGTTGCCGGTGCCGAATAAATCTTTGATCAAGGACAATTTGCCTTGGGCGCGGGTGTTGCTGGTGTCCAATTGCAAGGCTTTGTCGTACGCTTCGGAGGCCATGCGGGCATAAATGTCGCCTAAGTTTTCATGGGCAGTAGCGTAGCTAGGATGGGTTTTAATGGCGGTTTCCAAGGATTTTCTGGCCTTATCAAACTGACCTTGATCCGCATACAACACCGCTAGGTTGTTGTAGGGTTCAGGTAAGTTAGGGAATTTTTCCGTCACATCTGTAAACACTTTAATGGCTTCATCACGGCGACCTTGCTCAGCCAACATCACGCCTTTCATGAACAGGGCTTGGGCGTTTTTTGGGTTGTTGTTGATGTAGGCGTTGAGCTTATCAATAGCCGCTGCTGTTTGACCTTGATCGGCCATTTGTGAAATGTCTTTTAGCTCATCCGCTTGTGCGTATGCGCTGCCTAAGCTGAGTGATAAAATCACGGCAAGCTTAGCAATGGAAGCATTTAGCAAGGAAATAAATTTGTTCATTGTGATATACTTTTTAAGTCAACTAACAAAGTGTAATTCTATCAACAGCCTAGCTAACATCCAATAGCTCTATCGGCTTTATTGCTATATATTTCGTTCAATTTACCTAATCCAGTCCCACTCACCACTGTTTATGCTGAAAATCTACAACACCCTGGCTCGTGAAAAGCAAGTTTTTACCCCTATCGTGGCGGGCAAAGTGAGCATGTATGTTTGTGGGATGACGGTTTACGATTACTGCCACCTTGGCCACGCAAGGGTGATGGTGGTGTTTGACATGGTCGGCCGTTGGCTGCGGGCTAGCGGGTATGAGCTTAAGTACGTGCGTAATATCACCGATATCGATG
>SXLB01000080.1 GCA_005777825.1 Methylotenera sp.
CAAAATGTTTTGGTGCTATTGTGCTCAGCTATACTTTACAAATTGTTGACTGTTTATTTAAAAGACGCGCTATGCAAAAGAAACCACCTGCTTGGGTAACCGCAAAGCATCAAATCAAGCACGACGAAAAAATTGTCTTCGTCGGTCAACTTGGGGCCGAAGGCATTATTGACGGCAAATTACCCAATGGGGAGCCCTACGATTGGAGTAAAGCACACCGCAGTCGTAAACGCAGAATGAAACCATCACCCTAAATTTGTTGCCCAGACGCTGCTGCAGCTTAACCAGCCTAGGCCCATGAGCCAATGGATGCGAAAGCCTTGTTGCTCGTTGTCTGGTCGCATTCAAACGCCTCAGCCCGCATAGAAAAAACGTGCCCGAGGAATTAAAAAGGGAATTATTGGCTACATGACCAGTCTGTATGTGCACTGAAACCCAATCAGTATACAAACCATCTCAAAAGGATACCGTCATGCAAGCAGTTAACAGTGCTACCCCTACCAGCGCAACGCCCGTCCTCGTGCTAAGCAAGCTACCTACATCAAACAAATTTGAGCCCACCAAGAATGCCGAGCTCAGCACCACGCTCGCCAAACCCAGCCAATTGCTGGTCGCCACCTGCGATTGCGTTTAATCTAGCCTGCCAATTTAGCGCAGGCTTAGGTCTATTTAAGGGCTCTCGCGCTTTCTCAAACCCACTTCTATTTCGTAATCTTCGGCAATGTCTGGGTCTATCAAGGTGAGTTGCGCACTGACCAATTTAACTTGTTGCTCGTCGCCTTGGGTTTTGGCCATCACACCCAATTGGTAAATGGCGCTGGAATGTTTGGGTGCCAACTGCAGCACCTTGGCGTAACTTTTCTTGGCGGCATCAAACTCTTGCAAGCCTTGTTGCGCCAAGCCTAAATGCATCCACGCTTCGGCGTTGTCTTTTTCCACGCTCACCCATGTTCTGGCTATCAACTCCAAGGTGCTCCATGCGCCGGTTTTAAGGGGTTGCACGGCTTGCATGAAAAACGGCCGTTGCTTTTCTGGCACGTCCCAAAATGGCGATTCCATCGGTGCGGTCAATAAGATGTCGGGTTGCTTGAGCAAGGCTTGCACCCACTTCATTGGCAAGCTGTAGTAATACGCATCGCGGCCTGGGCTTTTAAAGGTGGTAAAGCCGACCAACCGGCCTTGGTAATCCAAAAGCGCTCCACCGCTGGCACCCATACTAAAGCCGGAGGTGGTGCGGATCAGCACGCTGTCGTCAAAGGGGATCAAGGCTTTGACCGTGCCAAACGATTCGGTTGGGCGCGGCGCGTTGCCCGAAAAGCCCAAGGCCACAACGTGTTGCTCGTATTGCAAGGCGGTGCTGTCGCCATGCGGAAACGGCGTCAGGGGTAAATCGTCAAACTTGAGTATGCATAAATCGTGGCGCCAGTCGGCTTTCATGGCAATCGGCGCGTAACTGTTGCCCAACTTGCTTAGTGAAATTCCTTTGGCGTTGGCCACCACATGGCAATTGGTCGCCACGTGATTCACCGCCACCACCACACCCGATCCTATGCCGGTTTGGCCATTTTGGTCTTGCACACGCACCTTGGCCACCGAGTGGCTTAAGGCCAAAATGAATTCCGGCTTAGGCGTTTGGTCAGCCTGCGCGGGGTCAGCCAACAGCAGGCTGGCTGCCGCGAATAAAGCCAGGGAGAAATGTGGAATGGTGTGTTTCATAATTTGGGCCCATGCATATAAACATATAGTAGCTGTCTGAGAACAGTTTTGTCATAAAGTTCTGCCAACAGGATGCGCTGAACTTAAGCCCGCCCTGGCTTACTAATCCAACATGCAAACCTTATTAAAATTATTCAGTGTATTGGTCTTGTTGCTGGCATCGGCCCACGCCCTAGCCGCCACGGACTTGTCTTTTATTAAACCCGGCTTGATCCACCAAGCCCTCAGGCCCAGCTTGCTGGCCAAAGGCTGGCAGCCGGTGCCTAACCGCGCCATTCAAAACAGCAGCCTGTATGCCCAAGAAATACACAGCCTAGGCCTAAGCGAAGTGGTGGATTGCATCTCCATGGAAATAGACGCCTGCACCTTTCAATACCGCAAAAACAAGCAAGTGCTGACCATCAAAACCATCACGCGCCAAGGTGAGGTGGCCTCGTTTAAAGTAAAAACCCTGCCCTAAGCAGGCGGGCTGGTAAGCCTGTGCGTTGAGCGCAGGCAATAAAAAAGGAGCCTAAGCTCCTTTTTTGTTCATTCCGTGAGGAATTACTTGTTCATTACGTACATTGTAACTTCAAAGCCAAAACGCATTTCTGTAGCTGCTGGTGTTGTCCACATAATATTTCTCCAAAGTGTTGTTGTTTTGTCCTAGCAAGGTATCTTGCTCGGGTGTGGCTATTATGCAGTGGGCCCAGCCTAGCACCCTGTTGTTGTTCATGAATGCGTCCTAAGTAAAACCATGAAACAAGTAAAACCATGAAACAAGCAAAACCATGAAAGAAAAACCCATTTAACCAGCATGCCAACCTTACCCCAGCCTTAACCCACCCGCAGCAAATCCTCCCAGCGCGTGGTGTAGCAAGGGCTTTTATGCTCTTGCTTCATCTTCCAGGGCTTACGGAAACCCTCACTGGCAAGCTTAATGCTGGCCTTGCCCAACTTGCGGTTAATGCCGTCCATGGCGCGCATTAAGGCATCCGACTTCAGCGTGCTGGGCGCGGAGCTAAATAAATCATGCTGTGCCGTGCCGGCCGCTTGCAACTGGCTGAGCATGACACCGGCTTTGGCGTACGCCCTATTCGGCTGGTAGATCTGCTTTAAGCCGGCCAAGGCCGCTTGCAGCAAATCGCGCGTGTCGCTGCTGGGCACGGCCAAGGCCACGCTGAGGCCGTTGCTGTAAAAAGGCGCATCGGGTTTAAACGGGCTGGTGCGGATAAACACAAACACCACGCCGGCCTGCGAGCCTTGCTCACGCAATTTTGCTGCCGCGCTGCTGACATACAAGCTAATGGATTGCGCCAGGCTATCGTAATCGAACACCGGCGAACCAAAGCTGCGTGAACGCACGATCTGCTGTTTCGCCGGGCTCACTTCTTCTAACTCCAAGCTGACCTTGCCGTTTAACTCGGCCACGGTTTTGGCCATCAGCACGCTAAATTGCTGGCGCAGGCGCGCCGCATCGGCCCGCTTTAAATCCAGCACGCTATGAATGCCCATGGCCTGCAGCTTGGGCGCCAACTTCGCCCCAACGCCCCACACCTCGCCCACCGGCAATTGACTCAGCAGGCCATCCAATTGGCTGACCGACATGGCGTTGAAATTGCACACGCTGTTAAACGCCGGTTGTTTTTTAGCGCAATGGTTAGCCAGCTTGGCCAAGGTTTTGCTGGCGCCTATGCCCACGCACACCGGCAAGCCGGTCCAATGCAAGATGCGCCCACGCATGGCTTGGCCATAGGCCTGCAAATCGCGCGAGGCAAAGCCGCTTAAATCCAAGAAGGATTCGTCTATGGAATACACCTCTTGCGCCGGGCTAAAGTCACGCAAGATGCCCATCACCCGATTGCTCATGTCGGCATACAAAGCGTAGTTGCTCGATAAAGCCAATATGCCGTGCTGGCGCGCCAAGTCTTTTAACTTAAACCACGGCGCACCCATGGCCACGCCCAAGGCCTTAACCTCGTTGCTGCGCGCCACCGCACAGCCGTCGTTATTGGACAACACCACCAGCGGCCGGCCTTGCAACTTTGGGTTAAACACGCGCTCACACGACACGTAAAAGTTATTCACGTCTATCAAGGCAATCTGGCGAGGCAAGGCTGGCATGGGCGATTCTTTCATGATTTAACTTGTTTCATGATTTTACTTGTTTCATGGTTTTACTTAGGGCGCATTCATGAACAACAACAGGGCGTTTGTCGGGCGGCTAGTCATAATGGCTACACACGAACAAGGCATCTCGTCGGGTTCAAATACAAAATTTTGGAGAATGATTATGTGGACTACACCAGCAGCTACTGAAATGCGTTTTGGCTTTGAAGTTACTATGTACGTAATGAACAAGTAATCAGCTTCACGCAATAAGAAAAACCCATACCACTGCGTATGGGTTTTTTTATGCCCGCTAATACCGCTTACTTAAAGCGCCTAAACGAGCCGGTCACCACACCCCATATCTCAAAATTCATTTCTTCGCTGATGTCGATAGGCGCATACGCCCCGGTGCTATTGGCCGGCAGCAACCTAGGTGAGCCGTCTTTTTTACGGCTCAAGGTTTTAATGGTGAACTCGCCATCAATCACCGCCAGCACGATGTCGCCCACCGAGGCCAGCTTAGAGCGATCCACCACCGCCTTATCGTTAGGCAGCAAGCCCACATCGATCATCGAGTAACCCTGTATGGTCACAAAAAACGTGGCATCCTGCTGATCAATTAAAAACTCATTGGGGTTTAAGCGCTTTTCAACGTGCTCTTCCGCCGGGCTAGGAAAGCCGGCCGACACCTTAGAGCTGTAGAGCGGCAAACTCACTGGCAAGGCATGCAGGGCCGGCAAGCTGAGCTCGCCCACCGTATCCAAATCAGCCGACAACCGCTTACGCTGATAGGCCGCCAAAAAATCCTTAATCACCGCGCCCTGGCTAGCCGGCACCCGCAAGGCCACGGTGGCCTCACCAAACTTACCCGAGCCAGACTTGCGCCCAGCCGCCGGCCGCTTGCCACCGCGCTTCACCACTGTTGTGTTTTGATCATCCATTTGATTATTGTACAGCAATCAAACAAGATGCGGCTAGCTAAGATTTAAGCTAGATTAAGTAGCCTATTTGTAGATTTTTATTGCACCCACAAACGAAACTAAGCGCCTTGCGTTATAGTCTAGTTATTAGGAATTTTTTAATGAAAAGGAGACAAAAATGAAGAAATTACATTTAGCACTGTTAGCGGTTTTGGCTTTGGGTGTCAGCAGCGTGGCGTATGCCGATCACCATTGCAAAAAACACTGCAATGAAAAGCATTGCGATTATAAAAAGCACGGCATGTTGGATGCCGATGCCAATAAAGACGGTGTGATTAGCCGTGACGAATTTTTGGCGGCGCACAAAGCGCGTGCTGAGGAAATGTTTAGCGCCATGGACGGCAACAACGATGGCAAGGTGGATGCCGCCGAGCGTAAAGCCATGCACGGCCACGGCAAAATGACCGGCAAAGCCGAGAGCAAAGGCCATGACCCAGAGCACTGCACCATGGAAGCTAAAAAGCTATACAACAAAAGCGATAAAGAAGATAAAGGCAGCGACAAATAAACCGGTTCTGGGCTTAGGGCCAATAAAAAAGCCACCCTTGGGGTGGCTTTTTCAGTGTTATAGCGGATAATGCGCGATGCAGTTTTTATACCCTGGGATGATTAGTGGCCGATTAAGCCAAAGAAGTAGCCTATCATCAGTATGAGAAACAGCGTGATGGACAAGCCTATGCGCACGGTTAGCGCTTTAACGGTGCGGTCGCCGCCGCTTTTGTCTTTGGATAAAAAGAACAGGGCGGAGAACAAGCTGCCCACGATGACCAATAGCGTTAATACAATGAATACTTTTATTAACATAATTTATACCTAAGGATGAATTTGAGCAGCCATTATGGGTCAGAAAGCAGACAAATTCAATCTGGAAAAAATCGGTGATGCCCGCCATGCCATGTAAGGTATTTCAATTTAGCTTTAAACCGTCTTTAATCGGCAGTCTGGTCTGCTTGGTTTGCATACCCTTGTTTATTAATTTTGGCTTGTGGCAATACAACAAAGCGCAAAAGAAAATAGCCATACAGGCGGTTTACGAGCAGGGCAAGATAAACGGCGCGCTGCCTTTCCCGACGACGCTGCAAGGCGATTTAACTGCCACCGATTGGCAATATAAAAAAGTCACGGTGAGCGGCGAATACTTGCCGCAATACCAATTTTTATTGGACAACCAGGTGGAAGACAACCGCGTGGGTTTTCATGTGATCACGCCCTTGAAGATCACCGGCACAACGCAGCATGTGTTGGTTAATCGCGGTTGGGTAGCCGGCAGCAGCACGCACAGCGAGGTGCCTAGCGTGACCACGCCCAGTGGCGTGCAAACGGTGGTGGGGCAAGTGTGGGTGCCTAGCAAAAAAATATTTAGCTTAGAGGCCAAAACGCCGCCCAGCGAATTGGGGCTAAGCCAGCCTTGGAAAACCGTGTGGCAGCACATGCGCCTAGACGAATACCAAGCGCGCGTGCCGTTTAGCGTGTCGACCATGGCGATTAAATTGGACCCGGCCAGTGAGGCCGGTGGCTTTGTTAGAAAATGGACGGTGTCGGCCGAGCGCATCACCACACACATGGGCTATGCCTATCAGTGGTTTGGGTTTGCCGTGGCCACCTTGCTGATTTTTATTTACATGAGCGTGAGCCGCATTCGGCCTGAAAGCGCGGCCGATTAAAATAGCAATTAGCAGTGTGCTGCTCGCTCAGCGAGCAGTTACAATAGTGCGATTTAATTTTTAACCTTAACTTTTACACAGAGTTTTACATGCAAAACGACAAACAAACTTTAGATCTAGCCCAGCAACGCAAAGGCCGCCTTGTGCTGATTTTGATGCTGACCTTTTTTGTGGTGCCACTGGTGGTGGTGATGATGATGTATAAATTCAACTGGATGCCGCACAGCGAAAGCATGGGCGATTTGGTGCGCCCTGCCCGCTTATTAAATAGCGAGCCGGCTTTGCAAGAAGCCAATGGCCAAGCGCTAGCGGCTGATTTTTGGAAAACGCGTTGGAGCATCGTCTACGTGGCCGACGATTGCCAAGCCGCTTGCTTAGCTAAGTTGCACGACATGCGTCAACTGCACGTGTCCTTGTATAAAGACATGCCGCGCGCGCAACGCGTGTTGATCACGCGCACGCAAGACATTGCTGCGATTAAACGCGATTACCCGGATTTGATTGTGCTCAACCAACCGACCGACCAAATAGCGGCATTTACTGCGCAGTTTAAAGTGGCGGAGGAAGACGTGGCGACCAGCCAGCGTTTGTATTTGGTCGACCCGCTAGGCCATTTTATGATGAGTTATAAGTCTGATATGCCATTGGCCACGGTGCGTAAAGACGTTGCGCGTTTATTGCGTTTTTCATGGGCGGGCTAAGCATGCATCCTACTTCAAGCGCGTTCCGTTATTTTAAAGGCCTTGTTTTAGTGGCCACCCTATTGGCTTTGTGCGTGGTGTCGCTGGGCGCTTACGTGCGTTTAACCGATGCCGGTTTGGGCTGCCCGGATTGGCCAGGCTGCTACGGCACCTTAACCGTGCCACAAAGTGAAGCGGCCATCTTGCAAGCGCAAACCACTTACCCAGACAGCGCCGTGGAAGTTGGCAAAGCCTGGCGTGAAATGGCGCACCGTTATTTAGCCGGCACCTTGGGCTTATTGGTGTTGGCGATTTTTGTATTGGGCTGGAAAGCGCGTAATGAAATTAAAAGTTCGCCCTACACCTCGAGCTTTTTACTGCTGCTAATCGGCTTTCAAGCCATGCTAGGCATGTGGACCGTGACCATGCTGCTCAAACCGGCCATCGTTAGCGGCCATCTGCTAGGCGGCATGTCGACCTTGGCGGTGCTCAGTTGGCTCGCGCATAGGCATTGGGGTTATTACTCCGACGGCATTGTGACCTGCCAGCGCTTGCGCTTGGCCATCCGCTTGGCTTTAGTTTTGCTGTTCATGCAGATCTTTTTAGGCGGCTGGACCAGCACCAACTACGCGGCCCTAGCCTGCACCGATTTCCCCACTTGCCATGGCGCTTGGGTGCCTGACATGGACTTTAGCGATGCCTTCCACATGGTGCGCGAACTGGGCTTGAGCAAAGACGGCAGCGCCTTGTCTTTGGCCTCGTTAACGGCCATCCAATGGACACACCGCGTCGGGGCTTTGGTGAGCTTTATTTACTTGGGCGCGCTGGGCTTAACTACTTTAAAATACTGGCAATTAAAACGCTGGAGCGTTTTATTGTTAATCGCTTTGATCACGCAAATCGCCTTGGGTATCAGCAACTTAGTGTTGCATTTGCCTTTGGTGTTGGCAGTGGCACACAACTTCACCGCGGCTTTATTAGTGATCATCGTGGTGGTGTTGAATTCTAAAATTAGCGGTGGCAAAGCCAACTAGATTTAACCTTTTAATTTTTTTTAATCGCATGACCGAGCAATCTTCAGCCATGCCAAATAACGAATAAACCAAATAACGAGTAACCCATGACCAGTCAGACGCAAACCATGCAAAACTTAGGCGCTAGCTTTAAAAACTTTTTCTCGCTGTGCAAACCACGAGTCACCTCGCTTATCGTGTTTACCGCGCTCATAGGCATGTTCATGGGCACGCCAGGCATGGTGCCTTGGACATTGCTGATCGCCACCACCTTGGGCATTGCCTTTGCCTCTGGCGCCGCGGCCGCGTTCAACTGTTTAATTGAACACAAGATCGATGCCATCATGGCCCGCACCCGCGGCCGCGCTTTGCCGACTGGCCAAGTATCGTCTGGCCAAACCGGCGTGTTTGCCACGCTATTGGGCGCAACCGGTTTAGGCATTTTGTATGTTTACGTGAACCCATTGACCATGTGGCTAACCTTTGCCACCTTTGTTGGCTACGCCGTGGTTTACACGGTGTTTTTAAAACCGGCCACACCGATGAACATCGTCATTGGTGGCGCATCCGGTGCCATGCCACCAATATTAGGTTGGGCCGCAGTGAATAACGTGGTGGCCCCGGAATCGCTGATTATGTTTTTAATCATCTTCGTTTGGACGCCACCGCACTTCTGGGCACTGGCTTTATACCGCCGCGAAGAATACGCCAAAGTCGGCATGCCCATGCTGCCGGTCACGCACGGTGAAGCGTTCACCTTGCTGCACATTTTGCTCTACACCATCATTTTGATGGCCGTGGCGCTGATGCCTTATGCCATGGGCATGAGCGGCCTTATCTACTTAGCCTCCTCGGTGATTTTGAATGCCATTTTCTTGGCCTACGTGATTGGCTTATACCGCCAGTATTCGGATGATTTAGCGAAACGCACTTTTAGGTATTCCATCGTTTACCTCACCTTGTTGTTCGCCGCCTTGCTGGTCGATCACTACTGGTTTTTCTAAGCCAACTAACACTCCGGCTTATTCAAAAAAAAGCCCCGACTCAAAGGGGAGAGAGCCGGGGCAAAATGCCTTAAATTTTAAGGCTTCCGCTCAGGGAGGAAGAGCGGAACGCTAGCTAACAATTGCAATTAGCTATCATGCGTTGTCAGACTGAGCGCCCTTTCCTTTGGTTCCGATTCATTTGTAACAGTTTGTGTCGCCCTAGCGCCTAGCTTTTGGCCTATCCCATGCGATAATAAGGCCATGGAAAATCAATCAAATTTACTTGCCGATCTGAACAACAAGCAATTGGAAGCGGTGACCTTACCGCACCAATCGGCCTTAATTTTGGCGGGTGCCGGCAGCGGTAAAACACGCGTGTTAACGGCGCGCATTGCCTGGCTGATTCAAACTGGGCAAGTGTCCCCCACCGGCTTATTGGCCGTGACGTTTACCAACAAAGCCGCCAAGGAAATGTTGACCCGCATTACCGCTTCCTTGCCGATTAACACGCGCGGCATGTGGGTAGGCACGTTTCACGGTTTGTGTAACCGCTTATTGCGCGCCCACAATCGCGAAGCCGGCTTGCCTGCCAGCTTTCAAATATTAGACATCGCCGACCAATTGTCCGTCATCAAACGCTTGATGAAATTGATGAACGTGGACGATGAAAAATTCCCGCCCAAGCAAGTGCAAAACTTCATCAACGGTTGCAAAGACGAAGGCATGCGCGCCAACAAAGTGGAAGCCTACGACGCGCATTCGCAAAAGATGCGGGAAATTTTTGAGGAATACGACAAGCAATGCCAGCGCGATGGCGTGGCCGATTTTGCCGAGCTGTTATTGCGTTGCTACGAATTATTGGAGCGCGATGCCAACATCCGCCAGCATTACCAAAGCCGCTTCAAATACATCTTGGTGGATGAATTTCAAGACACCAACCGCTTGCAATACCTATGGCTAAAATTACTGGCTGGCCCAGACAATTGTATGTTTGCCGTGGGTGACGACGACCAATCCATCTACGGCTTTCGCGGCGCGCGCGTGGGCAACATGCGCGACTTTGAAAAAGATTTTCAGATTCAGCACATCGTTAAGCTGGAAGAAAACTACCGTTCGCACAGCAATATATTGGATGCGGCCAATGCCATCATTTCGCACAACACCAACCGCCTAGGCAAAAACCTGTGGACCTCGGCCGGCGCCGGCGAGCCAGTGCGCCTCTACGATGCGTATAACGATAACGACGAAGCGCAATTCATAGTCGATGAAATTAAAATGCTGCATTGCGAGGGCACCTCGCTGGGTGAGATCGCCCTCTTGTACCGGTCCAACGCGCAATCGCGCATCCTAGAACACGCTTTATTTTCGGCCAATTTGCCTTATCGCGTATACGGCGGTTTGCGCTTTTTTGAACGCGCGGAAATCAAGCACGCCTTGGCCTACATGCGCTTAATCGCCAATGCCAACGACGACACCGCTTTGCTGCGCGTGATTAACTTTCCGGCGCGCGGCATAGGCGCACGCAGCTTAGAGCAGCTGCAAGAAACCGCCCGGGCCGAGAATTGCAGCATCTGGCAAGCGGCCATCAACAAAGTCGGTAACGGCAAACTGGGCGCCAAAGGCATAGAGGGCTTTGTCGCCTTAATCCGGCAAATGGTCGACCAAGCTTACGGCATCAGCCTGGCAGAAATGACCGAATTGGCCACCTCGCTGTCGGGCTTAATGGCACATTACGAAAACGACAAAGAAGGCGAAGACCGCATCGAAAACTTGAAAGAGTTGGTGACCGCTGCGGTGTCGTTTACCAACCAAGATTTTGGCAACCACAACAACGTCGACGGCGAAACCGAGCAAGATTTGCTCACGCAATTTTTAAGTCACGCCAGTTTGGAAGCCGGCGAACACCAAGCCGACGTTGGCAAGGAAGCCTTGCAACTGATGACGGTGCACGCCTCTAAAGGCTTGGAATTTAAAGTGGTGTTCATCAGCGGGTTAGAAGAAGGCTTGTGCCCGCACGAACAAAGTATGTATGAAACCCAAGGCCTAGAAGAAGAGCGGCGCTTGATGTACGTGGCGGTGACCCGCGCGCGCCAACGCTTGTATTTAAGCCACGCGCAAAGCCGTATGCTGCATGGCAAAGTGCGCTACGGCATCGCCTCGCGCTTTTTAGATGAAATCCCCGAAGCCTTACTCAAGCGCCTCAACAGCAAACCGGTGGCGAAAAGCGGTCGCGATTACAATGCCATGCCGGCCATCATGAGCGCGCAACAAAGTGTGAGCCAAAAAAAAGCCATGCCGTGGAAAATAGGCCAGCAAGTGGCCCATGCGAAATTCGGTAACGGGGTGGTGGTGAGTTACGAAGGCAATGCCAACGACATGCGCGTGCAAGTGAATTTTGGCCACCAAGGTTTGAAGTGGTTGGCCATGGAGTTCGCTAAACTCACGCCAATTTAACGGCTAGGCTGACAGGCTATTTGGCTGCTGGCAACACAAACACGTCTTCGTAGCTGGCATACAAGCTGGTCATCATGACCGGCACGGCAATCAATAAACCCAAGCCAAATGGAATGATGGCGACCAGCAACATCAAGGTGAAAATCACGCCATAGACAAAGAACGGCAGCAGGTTTTTTAAGCAGACCGTGAAGCTTAATTTCAGCGCTTGGCCGGCCGTTAAATTATTCAAACCCACCAACAATGGCGCGTACCAATAGGCCATCAAAATCGGCACGATGCAAAGCATGGCAAAAAACAAAGGCGGCAGCATGGCATCGGCTTGCTCGGTGGTGAGGCCTTGCTCTAATTTAATGGCGGTAATGGTCGCGCTGTCCATGCTTAAGACCACCATCACGGCCACCGCTAGCAAGCAAGCCATGTAAATACCGCCTACGCTAATGAGCTGCGAGGTGTTTTTCTTAAAGCCGGCAAACAAGTGGTTGATTTCCAAATCCTGCTGCTGCGCCACGGCTTGGCAGCCCCACATCATGCCCGCGGCAAACACCGGCGCTAACAAAGTGGTGATCACTGAGCCGATCAAGGGGATCATTGAGATGGGCAAAATGATGGCTAGGTAGATCACCCAGAGGATGATCCACATGGCCGGGTTGGCTCTAAACAATTGAAAACCGCGCACCGTCCAAGCCCATGCGTGGCTGGCAGGCACTTGCCTAAATGGCGGTAAGGTTGTTGGATTGTCGGTACTCATGGCGGCTTATCCTAGCGTGCGTAAGGTCAATATGCGTTTAAAGTGATCGGGGTCTTTAGCGTGGGTTAATTCACCGGCCTGCGGGAAGATTTTATCGTGCAAGCGTGACAACCAAAAGCGCAAGGCGGCCGTGCGCAACAAGCTAGGCCATGCCGCTTGTTCGGCTGCGCTAAATGGGCGCACTGCTTGGTAGGCGTCTAACATGGCGCTCAAGCGATTGGCATCAAACTGGCCGTCTGCTTCCACGCACCAATCGTTAACGGCAATGGCCAAATCGTAGGCCAGCACATCGTGGCAGGCGTAGTAAAAATCAATCAAGCCGCCTATTTCATCGCCATCAAACAACACGTTGTCACGGAATAAATCGGCATGGATGACGCCGCTAGGCAAAGCCGATACGTCCAACTTGGCTTGAAAGGCCATGCTGTCGCTTAACAAAGTTTGTTCGGCCGCGCTCAAGTGCGGCATAACCAAGGCGGCGGTGTGCTCACGCCAATCTGCACCACGTGTATTGTGGCTATTGTGGTGATTCGGCTGCAAATCAAACGACAAGCTGGCCACGTGCATCTGCGCCAACACGCGACCGACGGCACGGCATTGGGCTAAATTGGGACGAACTACGTCTTGGCCTTTTAAACAACTGATCAACACCGCTGGCTTGCCATTTAAGGTGTGCAAGCTGTGGCCAGATTGGTCTTTAATCGGGGCTGGGCAAGGAATACCGTGGGCAGCCAAGTGGCTCATTAAATCAATAAAATACGGCAGCTCATCCAAGCTGTTGTGCTCAAACAAGGTCAGCACGTATTTGGCTTGACTGGTGGTGACGAAGTAATTGGTGTTGGTGATGCCCGAAGCAATGCCTTTTAATTCTTGCAATTCACCAATGGCGTAATCCTTAAGCCAAGCTTGGAACTGGGTAAAACTGACTGTGGTGAATACCGACATAAATTAAGCGATTAAGTAAGGTGTGAGCGCGTTGTGCTGATTATCAAAAAGGCCAGCTCGCGCCAGCCTAGTATGCCAAGAATTTAAAATCGGAATATCGTCCACTTAGGTATGCTCATGGGTGGCACCGGTCCATGATTAATCCATGCGCCGTCTTGGTCTTCTTTGTGCAAGTAATACGGCACGCCGTTAGCCGGGGTGATTTTCATCATGTAGAGCTGACCACCTATGCGGTATTCCTCTATGGTTTCTTCGCCTTTTTTAATGATGGTGATTTGCGGTTCATCGGCATTTTCTTCGTTGCTGATGGCCGGTGGCGGGAGTTCTTCTAGGGTTTGCAAATCGGGTAGCGGCTTGGCGTCTTCTGCCGCAGCTATGGTTGGCGCCATGAATGCCAGCAACAAGGCTAAACTTAGGTGGATTTTTCGCATGACGGGCACTCGCTCTCTTTTTAAACTATCGATTGCAACGGTTTTATTTTAACAAATTACCTGCGCCTAGTCTTAGCTAGATTGCAAATAAAGGCTGATAAATAAAGGCTTATAAATAAAGTTGCACGCGCTCTTCTTCGGCGGACAATTTAAAGCCGCGCGCTTCGTAATGCTTGAAGATGGCCTCAACCACTTTCGCCGGCTCGTCTATCACCTGGATTAAATCCAAATCTTCTGGCGCGATCATTTTTTCATTGACCAAAGTGGTCTTAATCCAATCGAGCAAGCCCCGCCAAAACGGCTCGCAAACCAAAATGATGGGGATCTTAAGCGTTTTGCCGGTTTGCACCAAGGTCACCGCCTCCATGACTTCGTCCAAGGTGCCAAAGCCACCGGGCATGACCACGTAGGCATTGGCGTATTTAACGAACATGACTTTACGCATGAAGAAATGCTTAAAATTCTGGCTGATGTCTTGGTAGGCGTTGCGCGTTTGCTCGTGCGGCAACTCGATGTTCAAGCCGACGCTGGGCGATGGGCCAGGGTAAGCGCCTTTATTGGCCGCTTCCATGATGCCGGGTCCGCCTCCGGAAATCACACTAAAACCGGACTCACTTAACAGCCTTGCAAGCTCTTCGGTTAGCTTATAATACGGGTGGTCAACTGGCGTGCGTGCGCTGCCAAATATAGACACGGCCGGCGTGATGGCTTTGAGTCGCTCGGTGGCCTCAACGAATTCTGCCATAATCTCAAACGCACGCCACGACTCTTGTCCGGTTTGATGCAGGCCCTGTGTATCGGGGTCACAGATGTTGGGGACTTTTTGCGGTTTTTTTGTAACACTCATGTTCTGCCACCTAAGTAATAATTGAAAGCGCGACTTTATGAAAACATTGTTATTGGTTGATGGCTCATCCTACCTGTATCGGGCCTTTCACGCCATGCCTGACTTACGCAACAGTTTAAATGAACCGACCGGCGCCATACAAGGCGTGCTTAATATGTTGCGGCGTTTGCATAAAGATTACCCCTCCGATTATAGCGCGTGTGTTTTTGATGCAAAAGGCAAAACCTTTAGGGACGACATTTACCCAGAATACAAAGCCAACCGGGCATCCATGCCAGACGAGCTGCGCGCGCAAATAGAGCCCTTACACGAGGCGATCAAGGCCATGGGTTGGCCACTCATCATGGAGAGCGGCGTGGAAGCCGACGACGTGATTGGCGCGCTGGCCAAACAGGCCGAACGCGAAGGCGTCCGCGTCATCATTTCTACCGGCGACAAAGACATCTCGCAATTGGTTAACGAGCACATCACCGTGGTCAACACCATGCGCGATGCATTTAGGCGCGTAGACGACGTGCTGGACATTGCCGGCGTGGAAAAGAAATTTGGCATCCCGCCGCGCCTCATTATCGATTACCTAGTGTTAATCGGTGACACCTCAGACAACGTGCCGGGCGTGGAAAAAGTGGGGCCTAAAACAGCGGTGAAATGGCTGCAAGAATACGGCAGCCTAGACAACATCGTGGCCAATGCCGACAAGATAGGCGGTGTGGTCGGCGAGAATTTACGCAAGGCTTTGCCGTGGTTGCCCACCGCCCGTGAACTCATCACCATACGCTGCGACGTTGGCATACAAGAACACTTAAGCGACTTGGCCCCGCAAAGCATGGACAAAGCCAAGCTAGCGCAACTGTTCGAACGCTTCGAGTTTAAAAGCTGGCGCCGTGAATTGGATGGCATGGGCGATCAACCAGTACCCAGCAGCCCTAAGGCCATGCCAACCAGCAGCAGCCTGCAAAGCGCCGATACGGTAGACATGTTTGCCGTGACCCAACACGCCGTGAACACCACGCGCCAATACGAAACCCTATTAACGACTGCGCAATTGGACAGTTGGCTGGCCAAACTGGCGAGCGCACCGTTGATTTGCTTTGATAGCGAGACCACGTCACTGGATCCGATGACCGCTAAAATTGTCGGCTTGTCGTTCAGCGTGGAAGCCGGCAGCGCGGCGTATTTACCGCTGATGCACGATTATTTCGATGCGCCTGTGCAGCTTAATTTTGCCGAATGCTTGGCGAAGATTAAGCCCATCTTAGAAAACCCGGCCATTAAAAAAGTCGGGCAAAACCTTAAATACGACCAACACGTGTTGGCCAATCATGGCATTGCCATCAACGGTATCGCCCACGATACCTTGTTGCAATCTTATGTGTTTGAATCGCACAAAAGCCACGGCATGGATGCCTTGAGCGAGCGGCATTTAGGTTTTAAACCGATCAGCTTTGAAGAGGTGGCCGGCAAAGGTGCCAAGCAGGTGACCTTTAACCAGGTGACGGTGGAAACCGCCGCCGAGTATGCCGCAGAAGACGCCGACATTACCTTGCAATTGCACCAAGCCATGTACCCGCAGGTGGCGGCAGACAGCAAGCTGGATTTCATCTACAGCCACATTGAAATGCCCAGCTCACAAGCGCTGTTTAACATAGAGCGCAACGGCGTGCTGATAGACCGCGCCATGCTGGCCAGCCAAAGTAACGAAATAGGCAATAAGTTAATCGCGCTTGAAAACCAAGCCTACGAGTTGGCCGGTCAACCGTTCAACCTGGCATCGCCTAAGCAATTGCAAGAAATTCTTTTTGATAAATTGGGCATCAAGCCCACTAAAAAGACCGCATCGGGCGCGCCGTCCACCGATGAAGACGTGTTGCAAGAATTGGCGTTGGATCACCCCTTGCCTAAGGTGTTATTGGAATATCGTGGCTTGGCCAAATTAAAGTCCACCTACACCGATAAATTGCCGCGCATGATCAACGCCAGCACCGGCCGCGTGCACACCAGCTATAACCAAGCGGTGGCCATCACCGGTCGCTTGGCGAGTTCCGATCCGAATTTACAAAACATACCGGTGCGTTCAGCCGAAGGCCGTCGCATACGCGAGGCGTTCATCGCCCCTGCCGGCAGCGTGATCGTGTCGGCCGACTACTCGC
>SXLB01000081.1 GCA_005777825.1 Methylotenera sp.
ATGGGTTACCCCAATCCAACCCACGGGAGAGCTGGTGTAGCGTCCAGCAGGATTAAGCTGCTAGAGAGTAAGTTTCGTCGTTTGCGACTATACTTTTTTCAGCTGTATTTACGAGGTAATCTGAGCCTCGGTATGCCCTGCGCTGCTTTGTAACCCACGTCGAAACCTGGTCAGCCCCAAATCAGTTTTATTGCCCTCAAGTAAACCATGGCTTTGATTCACTTGATACGGCTATTATACGCTGTAACGCCCCACATAAGTAGACGGTGATTGCCGCCAGACTTTTATTCAAATCCGGCTTACTTCAAATTCGTCTTATTTATTGTGTGCCCGCATAATGCGGCCTTTTTCGCGCTCCCAGTCGCGCTCTTTTTCCGTATCGCGTTTATCGTGTTGCTTCTTACCCTTAGCCAAGCCGATCTGCACCTTCACCCTGCCCTTGGAAAAATGCAAATCCAGCGGCACGATGGTGTAGCCAGAGCGCTCAACCTTGGCGATCAGCTTAAGGATTTCTTCGTTATGCAATAGCAGTTTGCGAGTGCGTATGGCGTCCGGGCGGATGTGCGTAGAAGCCGCGCCCAATGGCGTCACGTGGCAACCTATTAGGTAAATTTCACCGCGCTGAATAATGACGTAGGCTTCTTTGATGTTGACGCGGTTGTCGCGTATGGCTTTGACTTCCCAGCCCTCCAAGACCACGCCAGCCTCATACTTGTCTTCTATGAAGTAATCAAAGAACGCTTTTTTATTTTGTGCAATGCTCATAAAACGAACTATTTCTTGGTCTATGCCTTAAAATGCCATTTTACCTCAGTTCTGCGCCCGTTCACTTTTCACACCGACGCAGACAGCCTTTATTTTTAAGAACTAGTATGGCGCAAGTAAACAAATCCGTTCTAATTAACCATTCAGCCAGCCGCATGTTCGAGTTGGTCGATGACGTCAACCGCTACCCCGAATTTTTGCCGTGGTGCGGCGGTGTTGATGTCATTAAAAAAGACTTGCACAGCACGATTGCCACCCTGCACATTGCCTACCATGGCTTGAAACAGCAATTCACCACCGAAAACAGCAAAACTTTTCCAAGCGCCATGGAGATTAATTTAAAGGATGGCCCATTTAAGCACTTAGACGGGTCATGGCGTTTTATCGCACTCAATGAAAATGCCTGTAAAATCGAATTTGTGCTTAATTACGAATTTGCCAACGCTTTTTTAGAGAAAATAATCGCCCCGGTTTTTAGCCACATTGCCAACACCTTTGTCGATGGCTTTGTCGCTAGAGCGGACGTGGTGTATAAAAACCAACAAGAGGAATGCCCATGAACAGCAACGAGATCCTGGTTGAAGTCGCTTACGCCCTAGCCCACGAACAATTAATCGTGCCGGTCAAGGCCACGCCGGGCATCACTGCCGAGCAAGCCATCAAGCTATCCGGCATCGTAAAAAAATACCCGGAAATCGATTTAAGCCAAAATAAAATCGGCATTTTTGGCAAGCTCTCTAGATTGGATCAGCCTTTGCGCCACTTAGACCGCGTGGAAATTTACCGCCCGCTGAGTGCCGACCCGAAAGAAGTACGCAAGCAACGCGTGGCCGATGGCAAGGTCATGAAAAAAGGCGGTGGCGACGCCGCCATTGAAGAATAAAAACAACAAGCTTAGGCTTGCTTATTCACAATAGTGGTTGACATCCGCTTGCGCCTCTAGCTTGGCTTGGGCAATGTCTTCGCTGGATAAAAACACCCGCTCGCCCTTGTTATTGACTTTGGCTATCCTGCCGCCCAATTGATAGGTCGCTAAATTGGCTTGCGCGGCCTTGCAGTTTTTTTGTTTTAATTGCAGCTCTTCAGGCGATAAGGCGTCGGCGTTCTCCGCTACTTTTTGCTTTATAGGCTGCGCTTTCGCGCGTTTTAATTCGCTAGCGATGTCACCTTCTACCGGTGCCAGCGGCGGCAAATTTGTTAAGCCCACTGCCGGCCGACCTTGCACGGATTGCAACTTAATATTGGAAGGCGGTGGCACATCACTGTAGCGCATGACCCCATTAGTCTCCCGCCATTTGTACACCTCCGCCGCAGCCATGATAGGCAGCAACGTTAGGCTTAATATTAACGCCAGCATTCGCATAACCTAATCCTTAAGCACTTAAGCGCCCATCATCAATAAAATAATAGTATGGCCGCATGTTTGGCACAAGCAAGCTTTTTTAAAAACTTTATGCTGCTAGCACTCGCGCGAGCGCCTTGAAATCTGTATAATTTCGTTTTGGCTACAAGGATTTACGCATGCGTTTATTGCAACAAGCTCTCACATTTGATGATGTTTTATTAGTGCCAGCCTACTCCAACGTGCTGCCACGCGAGGTTTCCCTCGCCACACAACTCACCCGCAACATTCAACTCAACATACCGCTGCTGTCAGCGGCCATGGACACCGTGACCGAAGCGCCACTGGCCATCGCCTTGGCACAAGAAGGCGGCTTGGGCTTCATCCATAAAAACATGACAGCCATGAAGCAAGCAGCCCATGTAGCCCGAGTAAAGCGTTTTGAATCCGGCGTGGTGAACGACCCGATTACCATACAAAGCCACCTCACGGTACGCGACGTATTAGAACTCACGCGCATGCACAAAATATCCGGCATACCGGTGGTCGATAACGGCAAAATTGTCGGCATTGTGACCAATCGCGATTTACGCTTTGAAACCAATTTAGATCAGCCCATCAAAAACATCATGACACCGCGTGACCGTTTGGTTACCGTGCGTGAAGGCGCTGCTAAAGACGACGTCATACGTTTATTGCACCAACACCGTTTAGAGCGCGTGTTAGTGATAGACGCTAATGACACGCTTAAAGGCCTCATTACCGTTAAAGACATCCAAAAATCCACCGACCATCCTTACGCCTGCAAAGATGCGCAAGGTCGCTTGCGCGTGGGCGCAGCCGTGGGTGTGGGTGAAGGCACGGAAGAACGCGTGGCCGCTTTATCTGAAGCCGGCGTCGATGTTATCGTGGTCGACACCGCGCACGGCCATTCGCAAGGCGTGCTAGACCGTGTCACCTGGGTTAAAAAACATTTCCCGCATATCGAAGTCATAGGCGGCAACATCGCTACAGCCAGCGCTGCATTGGCCTTGGTTGATGCCGGCGCCGACGGCGTCAAAGTGGGCATAGGCCCAGGCTCTATCTGTACAACCCGCATTGTGGCTGGCGTGGGCGTGCCACAAGTGAGTGCGATTGCCAACGTGGCTGATGCCTTAGCAAAAAGCGGCGTGCCGTTTATTGCCGACGGTGGCATCCGTTTTTCAGGCGACATTTCTAAAGCCATTGCGGCCGGCGCCTACAGCGTTATGCTGGGCGGCATGTTTGCTGGTACTGAAGAAGCGCCGGGAGACATCGAACTGTTCCAAGGCCGCTCATACAAATCTTATCGCGGCATGGGTTCGATTGGCGCCATGGAAAAAGGCTCCAGCGACCGTTATTTCCAAGACACCAATAGCGGCGCAGACAAATTGGTGCCTGAGGGCATAGAAGGACGCGTTCCTTACAAAGGCAGCGTCATTGCCGTAATACACCAACTCATGGGCGGCTTACGCGCCTCCATGGGCTACGTGGGTGCCAGCAACATCACCGAGATGCGTGAAAAAGCCGAGTTTGTGCAAATCACCTCAGCCGGCATGCGTGAATCGCACGTGCACGATGTGCAAATCACCAAAGAAGCACCCAACTACCGTATAGACTAAACCCCTTCACCACAAAGGCACAGCGACCCCGCGTCTTTGTGGTGAGTTTTTTGTTTCTAGAAGCCCTATGACCACCCATTCAAAAATACTCATTCTGGATTTTGGCTCCCAAGTCACGCAACTGATTGCTCGCCGTGTACGCGAAGCACACGTTTACTGTGAAATTCACCCGTGTGACGTGAGCGATGAGTTTGTGCGAAACTTTGGCGCCGATGGCGTGATACTGTCCGGCAGCCATGCCAGCGTTTACGAAGAGGAAACCGATTCTGCCCCACAAGCCACCTTTGAACTGGGCGTGCCGGTATTGGGCATATGCTATGGCATGCAAACCATGGCGCAACAACTGGGTGGCAAGGTGGAAGCCGGGCATAAGCGTGAATTTGGCTATGCCGAAATTCGTGCGCACGGCCATTCAGCCCTATTTAAAGACCTTCAAGATCGCAGCAATGCCGACGGCCACGGCCTATTGGATGTATGGATGAGTCACGGTGACAAAGTCACCGAATTGCCACCCAATTTTAAAGTGATCGCCAGCAATGAAAGCACCCCTATCGCGGCCTTTGCCGATGAAAGCCGTCGTTTTTATGGCGTGCAATTCCACCCGGAAGTCACCCACACCAAATTAGGCCAAGCCATGTTAGAGCGCTTTGTGCTGGATATCTGCCAAGCCAAGCCGGACTGGATCATGGGCGATTACATCAGCGAAGCGGTGGCTAAAATTAAAGCCCAGGTGGGCGACGAAGAAGTGATTTTAGGCTTGTCTGGCGGCGTTGATTCCAGCGTGGCGGCAGCCCTTATTCACCGCGCGATTGGCGACCAACTGACTTGCGTGTTTGTTGATCATGGTTTATTACGCCTGAATGAGGGCGACATGGTCATGGATATGTTTGCCGGACGCCTGCACGTTAAAGTCATCCGCATCGATGCCATGGATCAGTTTATGGGCCATTTAGCTGGGGTCAGCGAGCCGGAAGCCAAACGCAAAATCATAGGCCGCGAGTTTGTTGAAGTGTTCCAAGCCGAAGCAAAAAAACTAGCCAATGCCAAATGGCTGGCGCAAGGCACCATCTACCCAGACGTGATTGAGTCAGGTGGGGCTAAATCCAAAAAAGCCGTCACCATTAAAAGTCATCACAATGTAGGCGGCTTGCCAGCTAGCTTGGGCTTAAAACTATTGGAGCCATTACGCGATTTATTTAAAGACGAAGTGCGTGAATTAGGGGTGGCATTGGGCTTACCGCATGACATGGTCTACCGCCATCCCTTCCCAGGTCCAGGCTTGGGCGTGCGCATCTTAGGTGAAGTGAAACAAAACTACGCCGATTTGCTACGCCGTGCTGATGCCATATTCATAGAAGAATTACGCAACACCGTGGACACCAAAACCGGCCAAACTTGGTATGCCTTAACCAGCCAAGCCTTCGCGGTATTTTTACCGGTCAAATCGGTAGGCGTCATGGGTGACGGTCGCACTTACGACTACGTGGTTGCCTTGCGCGCCGTAATCACCAGTGACTTCATGACCGCACACTGGGCCGAATTGCCTTACGATTTATTAGGCCGGGTATCCAATCGCATCATCAACGAAGTGCGCGGCATCAATCGCGTGG
>SXLB01000082.1 GCA_005777825.1 Methylotenera sp.
CATGGCGGACACCTGGAACATACAATGGCTTAACTGGGGCCGCAGTCTCTTCATCGCCTCAGGCATCATTTGGATCACCGTGTTAATTCCCACGCAAATCAAACAAGCACGCATGGCCCGTGAATTCGCTATCAGCTTATCTATCCCAAACGAGTACTGGAAATTAAGTATGCGCTGGAACGTATTTGGCACGATTGCGGTTGTTTTACCACTAATCAACATTTACTGGATGGTGTATAAGCCAGTCTAATTAACCGCTAATTCTGGACGTAAAAAAAGCACCAACTGTACGTTAAGTGCTTGTTTTATTTTGGTGCCCGGGGCCGGAATCGAACCGGCACGCTGTTGCCAGCGCGGGATTTTGAGTCCCGTGCGTCTACCAATTCCGCCACCCGGGCATTATTGAAAAATACATTGCTGTATAATTTGCGACTTCGCTATTATAACAAGCTCTGGGAATTATGCGTACAGAAGATTTCGATTTTTATTTACCCGATGCATTAATTGCCCAGCACCCCACCGATGATCGAACCGCCAGCCGCATGTTGCACCTTAACGGCCAGGACGGCAGCCTCAGCGACAAACAATTCTTGGATTTAGTGGACAGCATTAACGTTGGCGATCTATTGGTGTTTAACGACACCCGTGTGATTAAAGCACGCTTGTTTGGCCATAAACACAGCGGCGGCAATGTGGAAGTGTTGATCGAACGCGTGATTAATTCGCACACGGCATACGCGCATGTGCGGGCGTCACGGGCTCCCAAGGTGGGCAGTTTAATAAGGTTGGCGGATGCCTTTGATGCCGAAATCACCGCTCGTCATGATGACTTATTTGAACTGCGATTTTTAAGCGATAGCGCGGTGTTGGATTTACTCGATGCCCACGGCGCCTTGCCTTTGCCACCCTACATCACGCATGCTGCCACCAGCGAGGATGAAAACCGCTATCAGACCGTGTTTAGTAAACACCTAGGCGCAGTGGCAGCGCCGACCGCGGGCTTGCATTTTAATGAAGCCGTGTTGGAGGCATTGAAGAACAAAGGCATAGAGATTGCCTACGTGACTTTGCATGTGGGCGCAGGCACCTTTCAACCGGTGCGCGTGGACAACATACACGAGCACAAAATGCACAGCGAGTTGTACAGCATTCCGCAAGCCACGGTGGACTTAATTTTAAAAACCAAACAACAAGGCGGCATGGTTACAGCAGTCGGCACCACCGCTTTACGGGCCTTGGAAAGTGCGGCCAAACTTAATGATGGCGCGCACGGATTGTTGCAGGCCGGCAGTGGCGACACCGATATATTCATCACCCCAGGCTATGAGTTTAAGGTGGTTGATCGCTTATTTACCAATTTCCATCTACCCAAAAGCACGCTGCTTATGTTAGTGTCGGCTTTCGCTGGATTGGCAAATATTAAAACGGCGTATGCGCATGCCATTGCCCAAGAGTACCGATTTTTCAGTTACGGTGATGCCATGTTAATTGAAAAACAAACGCCTATTGCTTGAACGAATTCAAACGACACTTAGACTAATTGTACTCAGACTAATCTCACTATTAACTCAGCCATTAAAGAAAATTTATTTATGCGTATATCTATCCTACTACTTACATTAGCTTTAGCCTCAGCGGGGCAGCTTGCCCAAGCGGAAATCTTAACCGAGGCGCAAGTGGGCATCAAAATTCCATTGATGCAAAAACCCACTACCCGCCCGATGACTGTGGCGCATGTGCCTGGCTTGAAACGCTATTACGTTGCCGATGGTGGCTTAGCACCGATGGGTAGCGAGTTCGAAGCACCGATTTCCAAATCACTGATACACGCCTACAACGACGAAGGTAAATACGTCAATTCAGCCCGCCCTGGCTACGATAACCGCTCCATTTATTACAACAGCAATAGCAATAAATTGGAGACCATTACCTACAATATTTCTAGCTACGGAGGCTTCTCGCCCAACACCGGTATTTTTGCGATTGACCTGGCTGAGACAGGTGAAGTGAAGGACACCTCGACCGATGTATTTGGCTTTAATCCGGCGTTCGGCGACGCCAATACCATGCCTAGCTACAACCCAGACAACAAGTTGTATTACGCCAAACAAGGTCGCAGTAACAAAGTGTTAGTGGTGGATTTAAAGTTACGCGAACCGGCCAGTGAAATCACACTAGACCTCACAAAAACCGGCGCGGCCACCGATGACGTGAGCGATTACTTCGTGGCTTACACCGGAGTGAAAAATGAAGAATTGTTGTTGCTCGATGTCGACCACAAGTGCGTCTTGGTGTTTAATTTAAATGGCCAATACCAAGGTAAGAGCGCCTTGCCTAAGGAGTTAAAATTGCGTTCGCACAATCACTTAAATGGCACCGGTTACGCTAACGACATGCTGTTTGTTTACCATGAGTCCGAAGGCGAATTTGGTACCTATTACGGTTTTAAAATTGTCAAAGCCAATTAAAAATCCTAGCTAACACGCATAAAAAAACCGCCACGAAGGCGGTTTTTTTATTTCTAATTAAAGAAAAATTAGTTGCCTAACATGCCTGCTACTTTGTTAGAGACCATGCCAAATACGGCACCTAATATAGATGAAACGGCCACCAACAAGACTGGATTAGTCATGTCTAAAAGGGTTGCGTTTGCTGCTGTACCGGCTGTTAAAGCCAAGCCTGCTGTTGCTGCGTAGCCGTACACATTAGCTGGCACCACTGACAATAAATTATTGCCGGCCAAAATTACTAATGGGAACACGGTGACTGCAATGATTACTGGGGCAGCTAAATTACCCAAATTAGCCAATGTACCAGCGTTTACTAAGTACAAGGCTACACCGGCCATCACTGCACCAAATATCATCCCTGCGATGGTTTTTTGCAATGCGGCATCGTCAGCGCCACTGTGAAAGTAGCAGCCCCATGCAATGAAACCTACCCATACTAAAGCAACACTAGCGAGCGGGTTTAATGCTACAAAAGCCCACACACCACCTAAAACAGCAATACTTAATGCAAGTGCAGTTAATTTCGACATACTTAATTCTCCTAAATTATTATATAAATGAGTAACAAGTTAATGCGAACAGCGGCGATATATGCGGGGCTTTTTTTGACTTAAGTGACCCCGTCATAAAAACGCTAGCGCAATACTGAACGATTTTTACACAAATGTAAACTTTTTTAGGCCCTAATAGTGTGCATAGGCCGGAAACGCTAGCTAAGCAATTGATTTTATGTGGGTATTAATAAAAAATAATGCATTTAGAGGTGAGTGGCGGGGAATTTTGCAGGAAAATTGCCATTTTTGGACGGGTAATCCCAGTGTTTACGCCATGTTGCCAGGACCAAACTGGGGTAAGCGGATTGGCCTAAACTGCCGTTATAGCGACCTAAAGCGCGAAACAGATCGCCGTTTTCCCTATCCAAATAGTGCCTTAAAATAGTGCAGCCGTAACGCAAGTTGGTCCGCAATAAGAATAAATTGTGGTCGGATGCACCAATAGCACGCGGCCAAAACGGCATGATTTGCATAAAGCCACGGGCACCGGCGGCCGACACGGCATACTTATTGAAGCCACTTTCCACTTGTATTAAGCCTAAAATCAGTTGCGGGTCTAACCCAGCACGACTGGCTTCGTAATGCACCGTGCGCAATAAATCTTCGCGGTAGGCGGCATTGGGGATACGTTTTTGCAAACGGGTGGACATGGCCTGCAACCAAGCCTCGCCCTCTTTATTGGAAGCAAACACCAGTTTAGCCGGGGCTTTATCGCTGATGCTGCGTTGCATCATGGCTCTAACGGAGCGCGATAGCGGCTCTTCTATTTGCGATCCAGCGTGGCTGTTTAGGCTAATGACTATGCCTAGCAGCACACTTAGGAATGCATAGCAAAAAGGCATGGGTGGTCTGGGGTGATTTAGGCTATTTTTTGCATGAATGCCAGCACTTGGTTTAAAGGCAAGGACTCGGCCTGCTCGGCATGGCGGGCTTTGTATTCCACCAAGCCTTCGGCTAAACCGCGCTCCCCCACCACCAAGCGGTGTGGCACGCCCATTAAATCGGCTTCAGCAAACATCACGCCGGGACGCTCGCCCCTGTCGTCTAGCATGGCATCGATGCCGGCGGCTTTTAGATCGGCATACAACTGCTTAGCAGCGGCTTGCACCGCCTCGGATTTGTCATAGCCGATTGGGCAAATGGCCACGGCAAACGGTGCCATGCTGGCCGGGAAGATTATGCCGCGCTCATCAAAACCTTGCTCAATCGCGGCGCCAACTATGCGCGATACACCTATGCCATAACAACCCATTTCCATCACTTGGGTCTGGCCGTTCTCATCTAAATAGGTGGCGTTCATGGCGGACGAGTATTTGGTGCGCAATTGGAATATATGGCCCACTTCTATGCCGCGGCAAAGTGACAATGTGCCTTTACCGTCCGGGCTGGCATCGCCTTCCACGACATTGCGTATGTCTGCCACCAAACTCGGTTCGGCTAAGTCGCG
>SXLB01000083.1 GCA_005777825.1 Methylotenera sp.
GCCTCATCGATGATGATGGTGTCGTAAGCATTGAGGAATTTATCCCCTTGCGTTTCTGCCAGCAAAATGCCGTCCGTCATTAATTTAACGTAGCTGGATTCACTTAGCTTATCGTTAAAGCGCACTTTGTAGCCTACCGCCTCACCCAACGGGCTTTGCAATTCTTGGGCAATGCGACTGGCAACCGAGCGAGCGGCGATACGCCGCGGCTGGGTGTGCCCTATTAGGCCAGCCACGCCCCTACCCAATTCCAAACAAATTTTAGGCAGTTGGGTGGTTTTACCGGAACCGGTTTCACCGCAAACGATGACCACTTGGTGCTGCAGAATAGCAGCGGCAATCTGTTCTTTTTTGCCACTGACCGGCAATTCCATAGGGTAGCTGGGCTTGGGCAGATTGGCTAATCTGGCGTTATATTTCTGTTGCGATGACCCTATCTTTTGCTTGATTTCAGCCAACAAGCGTTGCGTTTTCGCCTTGCCCCCAGCCTCCGCTGGGTGCTTAGCTAAAGCCGTGGCCTTGCGAAACTTCCTACGTAGGGCATGCCTATCTTGCAGCATGCAAGTGGCCATGGCCGCCTCAAAAGGGCTAAGGCTTAAATCAGCGGGTATGGCATTAGCCGGGGAATTTGCACTCATAAGTGTGCATTTTAACATGCCTGACCGCCGCACTGGCTTATGTTGAGCCGGCTAGTTTATCTGATTACAGAGCGATGCAAGCAAAGTTATGGGCTGAGGAACACCTGCTGCCAGAGTGCTGTCACGGACGATGCATGTTCACTGACCGAGCTTAATGGCACGTGCAAAGCCTGCAAACCTTGCAGTTTCATAAGGTGTTGGCTGTGGCGGTAATTACGGTAAGCCAACACCACTTTTTCTGCGGCAGCATCGTCTATGATGCCCAGCTTCGCAAGCAGTTTTAACAGTGCAATGTTACCAATATTTTGACTTAATACTGGTTGGTCTTTGGTGTGCGCCAGCAGCAGATACTGCACCAAAAACTCCACATCGATAATGCCACCTGGGCTGTGTTTCAAGTCAAACAGATCGGGCGCGATGTGTTGCGTGGCACGCATTTTTTCACGCATGGCCAGCACCGATTGCTTTAAGGCCTCGCGTTCACGGGGCATGGTCATCACCGCTAAACGCGTCGATTCAAAATGCGCAGCCAGCGGCTTGTTGCCTGCCACAAAACGGGCGCGGGTAATGGCTTGGTGCTCCCAGACCCAGGCCTTGTTCAATTGGTAATCCTGGAACGCAGCCACACTGCTAACCAACAAGCCGCTGTTACCGTCCGGACGCAATTGCAAATCGGTCTCGTACAAAAGCCCGGCCGAGGTCAGGCTATTAAACCAATTGTTAATGCGTTGGGCCAAACGCGCATACACTTCGCCGGCCTCAGGCGCATCGTCATCGTAGAGAAAAATAATGTCCAAATCCGAAGCATAACCCAGCTCTTTACTGCCCAATTTACCGTAGCCTATGACGGCAAATTTCGCATCCGGCCTATGCCGCGTTTTGAGCTGAGCCCAAATAAAGGGCAAGCTGACGTCCAGTATCAAATCGGCTAAGTCACTTAAGTAATCGGACACCACTTCCGGGCTCAATTCGCCGTTGATGTCCTGCACGGCAAACCTAAACACATGGCCATGCTTGAAATGGCGCAAGCTGTCCATTTGTTGTTCCACGTCACCGTCCAGCTCAGTTAAGCGTTGCTGCAATTGCTTACGCATGCCGGCAAAATCCGGCGGCGCATACAGGGTGCGGGTGTCTAACAACTCATCCAATAAAATGGGGTGTTGCAACAAGTAATTGCTCAACCACGGGCTGCTGCTACACAATTTAACGACCAACTGCATGGCTTGCGGGTGCTCGGCCAACAGGGCCAAATAGCTGGCACGGCGGCAGATGCTTTCCAACAAATCACTGACGCGCAGCAAGGTCGTGTCCGGGTTGGGCATGCCTGCCGACAACTGAATGGCCAGTGGCATCAAGCCATCAAAACGCAAACGGCTGGACTCAGGCAATTGCACATAGCGGCTGCTGTGGCGCATGGCCTGCAACCTGCTGCGGCTTAGCGGCGCATCCTGGTAACGTAATTTTTGCAAAGTTGCCAGCGCCTCTTGTTCGCCTAAGCCGTCCTGCCACAAAGCGATTTCATTTGCCAGTGCACTGCTGTCCGCGCTGGCATCGCTAAAAGTGGCATCAAAATGTTGCTGCACCTGCGCACGGTAGCCGTTTAATACCGCTAAAAAGCTAGGCCAATCGCTAAAATTCATCGCTTTAGCGATGCGCGCTTGCGCCTCATCGTTATTCGGTAGCGCCTGGGTTTGCGCGTCTTCCACGTACATTAAGCGGTGCTCTAAGTTGCGTAAAAAAACATAAGCTGCTTTCAATTCCGCCACGGTCTGACTGGGCAGCAAGGTTTTTTCAGCCAACAGATCGAGCACCTGCAATGTGGGTTTAATTTGCAAACTGGGGTCTTGCCCACCGCGTATCAATTGAAACACTTGGGCAATGAACTCAATTTCTCGTATGCCGCCGCGGCCCAATTTAATGTTGTCTTGCATGCCCTTGCTGTTCACGTCGCGATGTATCTGCTGCTTTAAATCGCGCATGCTGGCGAAGGCGCCAAAATCCAAGTATTTCCTAAAAACAAAGGGCTTCAATAAGCGCGTCACTTCTTGGCCACCGGTCACTTCGCGGCCTTTTATCCAAGCATAGCGCTCCCATTCGCGGCCGTTATTCTGGTAGTACTCTTCCAAGGCGTCTAAATTCGACACCAAGGCCCCTTCGCTACCAAACGGCCGCAAGCGCATGTCCACCCTAAACACAAAGCCGTCTTCGGTGATGTCATCTATGGCAGCGATTAATTGCTTGGCCAAACGGGTAAAGAATTGTTGGTGACTAATCGGAGTGGCACCGGTGGTTTCGCCGTCGCTTGCATAGGCAAAGATTAAATCAATGTCGGATGAGACATTGAGCTCGCCGCCGCCTAGCTTACCCATGCCGATTACCACCATGTGTTGCGTCTGCCCCTCGGTATCTAACGCTGGACCATGCATGGCCTCCAAGGCCGGGTGTAAAAACGCCAAGGCGCTGTTGATGGTGTATTCGGCCAAGTGCGTGGTGGTTTGCATGACCTCGGCCACATCGGCCAAACCGTTTAAATCGCGGACTATCATTCTGGCCATGACTGCTTGGCGTAATGCGCGCAAGGCTTTTTTTAAACTGCCTTCATCAAAAATAGTTTGCCCAGCCAAAAAATTTTGCATGTCGGCTAATTGATAGGCTAGCTCATGATTTTCTAGCAAATCCTGCACTAAGCCGGCATGTTTTGTGCAGAGTCTAGCGAGAAATGGACTGCACGAAATAGCATGCCGCAATTTTTGCTCAGCGCTAGACTTGGCGGGGCTTGCAGATAATAAATTATCGAGTGTTAGCATAAGTTTTTTAATGTAATATGACGTTTACAATTGCGTTACAAAATGTTTTTTAGTGCAAAAAATATAAATTAGCATTATCTCAAGGAGATTTTTAGCATGTCCATCAACTCAGTGCTTCATGAAAACCGCGTATTTGAACCGAGTGCCGATTTTGTTAAATCGGCCACCGTGTCCGGTATGTCAGCCTACAATGCTTTGTGTCAGCAAGCAACCGACGATTACGAGGGTTTTTGGGCAAAGTTAGCACGCGAGTTATTGGTTTGGCACAAACCTTTTAGCAAGACACTGAATCAAGACAATGCGCCCTTCTACAAATGGTTTGAAGACGGCGAACTCAATGTTTCCGCCAACTGCTTAGACAAGCACCTCAACACCATCCCAAATAAAGTGGCGATCATTTTTGAGGCCGATGACGGCAGCAGCTCGCAAGTCACTTTCAAAGAATTACACCAACGCGTTTGCCAATTCGCTAACGGCTTAAAAAAATTAGGCATCGTTGCCGGCGACCGCGTGCTGATTTATTTGCCCATGGGCATAGAAGCCGTGGTGGCCATGCAAGCCTGCGCGCGCTTGGGTGTCACGCACTCAGTGGTATTTGGCGGCTTTTCAGCCAAAAGCATTAACGAGCGCATCATCGATGCCGGTGCGGTGGCCATCATCACCGCGGATGGCCAATTTCGTGGTGGCAAATCCATGCCACTAAAAAATGCCGTGGACGAAGCCATTGCCATGGGCGGTTGCGAATCGATCAAAAACATCGTGGTCTACAAAAAAACCGGCACGCCCATCGTTACACAAGCCTATGAAATTTGGTGGCACGATTTAATCGCTGACGTGAGCGACGACTGCCCACCGGTCATGATGAATGCCGAGCACCCGTTATTTTTACTCTACACCTCAGGCAGTACCGGCAAACCCAAGGGCGTACAACACGCGGCAGCAGGTTACTTGCTGCATGCCATGAATACGATGCGCTGGACCTTTGACATTAAAGACAAGGATATTTTTTGGTGTACTGCTGACGTGGGCTGGATTACCGGCCACACTTATGTGGCATACGGCCCATTGGCCATGGGCGTCACCCAAGTGGTGTTTGAAGGCATCCCCACTTACCCGGATGCCAGCCGTTTTTGGCGCATGATAGAAAAACACAAGGTGACGATTTTCTACACCGCCCCGACCGCCATACGCTCGCTCATCAAAGCGGCTGACACGGTAGAAAGCACCCATCCTAAAAACTTTGACTTAAGCAGCCTACGCCTCTTGGGCTCGGTCGGCGAACCAATTAATCCGGAAGCCTGGATGTGGTACTACGAGAACGTAGGCGGCAGCCGCTGCCCCATCGTTGACACTTTCTGGCAAACCGAGACCGGTGGCCACGCCATCACCCCATTACCAGGCGCCACGGCTTTGGTGCCCGGTTCCTGCACGCTGCCCTTCCCTGGCATAGACATCGCTGTGGTGGATGAAACGGGTAAAGACGTGCCTTGGGGCACAGGCGGCTTGTTGGTCATTAAAAAACCGTGGCCGTCCATGATACGCACCATTTACAACGACCCAGAACGCTATAAATCCAGCTACTACCCGATAGACTTAGGTGGCACCACCTACTTAGCTGGCGATGGCGCCATACGCGATGCCAAAACCGGCTTCTTTACCATCATGGGTCGCATAGACGACGTGTTAAACGTGTCTGGCCATCGCTTAGGCACCATGGAAATTGAATCGGCCCTGGTATCCAATCCACTGGTGGCAGAAGCCGCTGTGGTCGGCAAACCGCACGACATCAAGGGTGAATCGGTGGTGGCTTACGTGGTGCTAAAAGGCGCTCGTCCCGAGGGCGAAGCGGCCAAACAAATTGTGGCGCAATTGCGTGATTGGGTGGGTAAAGAAATTGGCCCAATTGCCAAGCCCGATGAAATTCGCTTTGGTGACAATTTACCTAAGACTCGCTCCGGTAAAATCATGCGTCGGTTATTGCGCAACTTGGCTAAGGGTGAGGAAATCACCTCCGATTTGTCCACCCTAGAAAACCCAGCGATTTTGGAACAACTCAAAGAAGTCATTCGTTAATCAATTTAAATCTGGCTGCCATGCACGGGTGGCCAGACTCTTTCAGCTTTAATCCCAGTTAGCGTAGCCTTTAAATTGCGCGTAAACCGCTTGCATTTCACTAGCGCTCAACAAAGTCGGCTCGCCTATTTGCAAGGCCAGGGCATACTGCTCGGCTAAATTCTCCACCTCCAAAGCCACGGACACGGCATGCGGCAAATCACGGCCGACGGCTATCATGCCATGGTTGGCTAGCAAACAGGCTTTGCGTTTGCCTAAGGCCAGCAGCGCCTTGTCCGAAAGCGCTTGGCTGCCAAATAAAGCATAATCCGCGCACTCTATGCTGTCGCCACCGGCAATGGCAATCATGTAATGGAAAGCCGGTATGCGCTTACGCAAACAGGCCAAGGTGGTGGCAAACGTGCTGTGAGTATGCACCACCGCGTTAACATCCGGTTTGGCCTGCAAGATATCTCGATGAAAGCGCCATTCGCTGCTGGGTCGCTGGCCGGCCTCACAGGACCCATCAAACTGCATGTGCACCATGCTCATGGCATCCATGGCCTCCACAGGCATGCCCGATGGGGTCACTAAAAAGCCCGAGTCGGTGCGCACGCTGAGATTACCGGATGTGCCTTTATTAAGGCCTAAGGCGGCTAATTGTTGGCTGCTGGCCAATAGCTGGTCACGCTTGGCCATTTCCCTTGCTATTGCCATTAGTTGGCCCCCATGGATACTTTGCTTAGTCGCATGCTGACTAAGTCGGCCGGACTAAATACCCCGCGTTCAGTAATGATGCCGGTCACCAACCTGGCCGGGGTGACATCAAATGCCGGGTTAGCAGTGTTGGATCCAGTGGGGATCAAACGCACGCTGTGCATTTCGCCATTTGCAGCCAGGCCTTGCATGTAAGCCACTTCGTCACCGTGACGTTGCTCAATTTCAATTTCGGCCAGGGCATCCTTAATCGACCAATCTATGGTCGGGCTAGGCACGGCGGCATAAAAAGGCACGCCGTTATCAAACGCCGCCAAGGCTTTTAAATAGGTGCCTATCTTATTGCAGACGTCGCCGACACTGCTGACACGGTCTGCACCAACCAAGACCATGTCCACCAAGCCTTGTTGCATAAGATGGCCGCCGGCATTATCGCTGATGACGGTATGCGCTATGCCATGCTGGCCTAACTCCCAGGCGGTCAAACTGGCGCCTTGATTACGCGGCCTAGTTTCATCCACCCAAACATGAACCTTTATGCCGGCTTCATGCGCCGCGTATATCGGCGCCAGCGCGGTGCCGACATCGACCGTTGCCAACCAACCCGCATTGCAATGGGTGAGCACATGGTAGATATGGGCATTTTTTGGTCTAGTCTGCTGCATGAGCACCAATCCGTGCTGGCCTATGGCTTGATTTTGTAAAACGTCTTCATCACAAATCTTTTCTGCCTCGGCCCAGGCAATTTGCGCACGCGCGGCTTGTGGCTGCGACAACATTAAGTCCAGCATGCGACTCACGGCCCAATTCAAATTCACCGCGGTGGGCCGACTTAGGCGTAAAGACGAGGCGGCGGCTTGTAAAGCGCCGTCTGTGGCGTCTTCTTGCGCGGCCAAGGCCATGCCATAGGCGGCGGCGGCCCCTATCAAGGGTGCACCCCGCACTTGCATACTTTTGATGGCATGCACCATTTGCGGCAAATTGCTTAGGCTCAACACCTCAAACGCATGCGGCAATTTGGTTTGATCAACGATGGCGACAGAGCTTGACCCATTAGTCAAAATGCGCTCCGACCAAATGGTTCGATAATGCTGATTGTTCACTAACATAAAACCCATGTTTTCCTAGAAAAAAAACCGGCTAAATTACGCTAAAAATCAATGATAAAAAAATTGACTTTTAAAAAGTTCAATGGTTTTGAAAATACTCTCCACATTATCTGTGGATAACTTTGTGAATAACTGTGACTTGAAAATGTAACATGCCAATTTATAAGGCTTTTTTCAAATCGCTTACTTTTTATACTATTATTTTATCTATAAAAATCAATAACTTAAAATACAGCCTTTGATTGGTAAGGGTTTTTTGCCCAAGTTAAAGTAGCACTTGAGGTGATGTGCATAAGTTGACCAATTTTGGCAAAATTTGCCGCGCATTGGCACTAGTAATATCAAGCACTTGCGACAACTTTACTTGCCTCAAATCAGCCAAAACTTGGGCTATTTTTGCTAACTCCTTGGGGCTGTTTTTTTGCCCTGCCGCTAACCACGACGGCGGCATATCCGGCGCATCGGTTTCAAGCACTATGCTCTCTAAGGGCAGGCTCTTGGCTAAATCGCGTAACTTAGTCGCCCGCTGGTAGGTCATGGCGCCCCCAAAGCCCAATTTAAAACCCATGCCGATGAATTGCTCAGCCTGCTGCAGGCTGCCATTAAAGGCGTGAGCAATCCCACCAGGCACAGCGTGACGGCGCAAATGCATTAACACCTCATCTATGGCTTGGCGCACGTGCAATATCACCGGCAAATCAAATTGCTTGGCCAGCTTTAATTGCTCGCTAAAAAAAAGGCTTTGCCGCTGACGGTTTGCCAGCGGATCGCTATGAGCGACAAAATAATCCAAACCAATTTCCCCTACGGCCACCACGGCTGGATGGCGCAACTTTTCTTGCAAGGCATCCAGGTCAGCTAAAGCTGCGCCATCGACGTACATAGGGTGCACCCCTAGCGCACAGGCGCAGTGTTTATGCTGTTGGCAAAGATCCAGTACGGCAGAGAAGTTTTCGCGCGCCACAGCGGGAATAACCATGTTAGTCACGCCGGCCTCTAAGGCGAGTGCTACTTGTTGTTGCCTATCCGTGGAAAATTCAGCGGCGTCCAGATGGCAATGGGTATCGATCAAGCCGGCCAACTGCATGATTAATTAGGCGGGCACCGGCTTGGCGCGCAAGCGCAAATCCGCACCCAATTGCCTAACGTCTATAATCTGCATGGCTTGTGCTTGTGACATGGTCTCATAGGCCGGCATGGCAAACATGGGTTGAGCCGTGCCACCCATCAGTTTGGCGGCATAGTAAAAAATGCATTCATCGATTAATTGCGCTTGCAAGAAAGCGCCATTTAAAGCCGAACCGGCTTCCAGTAAGACCTCATTCACCCCTAGCGTAGCCAAGTGGGTCATCAAGGCCGGCAAATCAACTTGGCCGTGCTTGTTAGGCATGGCTATTAAGCTTAAACCAGGGCGCTGTATTGCTTGTAGCTGGGCGGCATCGGCTTTGGCGTAGGCAATCAATACCGGGCCTGTTTGCAGGCTGGCTGCAGAGAGCATTTGGCAATCATGCGGCGTGCGCAATCGGCTGTCTACAATCACGCGTAGCGGTTGACGCGACAAGGCCGCCTTGACTATCTCAGGTGCGCGCACGGTCATACTGGGGTTATCTTGCAAGACCGTGCCTATACCGGTCACAATGGCGCAAGCCAAACCACGCCAATGCTGCACATCGGCCCTGGCTGCTTCCGCTGTGATCCACTGACTCAATCCGTTGGCTAAAGCCGTGCGGCCATCTAAACTGGCGGCCAGTTTAGTGCGCAAATACGGTCTATGCCGAGTCATACGCGAGACGAAACCGGGGTTTAAGGCTTGCGCTTGCGCCTCCAACAATCCCAGCTCAACGTCTATGCCCGCCGCCCGTAAACGCTGCATGCCCTGCCCGGCCACCAAAGGGTTGGGGTCTTGCATGGCCACCACCACACGCTTTACCCCGGCTTTTAGTAAGGCATCCACGCAAGGTGGCGTTCGACCAACGTGGTTGCATGGTTCCAGGGTAACGTAGACATCGGCACCGACTGCGGCCTCGCCTGCTTGATTTAATGCCAGCACTTCGGCGTGCGCTTGACCGGCTTTGAGGTGGGCTGCTTGACCCAGTATTTGATTGTTTTTCACCACCACGCAAGCGACCCTAGGGTTGGGTGCAGTGCTGTAATTACCCTGCTCTGCTAACTGCAGCGCAAGGGCCATGTAGGTGTGGTCAGCGATGGAAAACACGGTGCAAAACTAGCGAGATTGGCCGGGCTTAATGTGAGGAGATGCGACTGTTGATTAGGTTGTTGTTTTCATCAAAATAAATCAACAAGCCGTGGTAGACATGCATGCACTTACCCAAATCGTATTCCACGTGTCTGTCCGCATCGTAGCTGGGCCTACCAAGCAATATGGCCACCGCTTCTTTAGGCGTACCTTTGACTAAAATATTTTGCTGCAAATCGTAAGCCATGTCGCCGCGCTTGCAATCATTTTGTACATTGGCTGCCGCCTGCATCCATTTGATTTGGTCGAATTTCTCGCTGCCAAACATGAGGCTGTCCTTCATGGCCCACCAGCCAAAAAACACCAAGGTCAAGACCACGGTAAACACACTTAAGGCTATCGAGGCCCATTTAATGACTCGCATAATCAATCTCCATTGTTATAGCTCACGGATGGCTTCATTAAAGTCATCCACATCTGAAAAGCTACGGTAAACCGAAGCAAAACGGATGTAAGCCACTTTATCCATCAATTTCAATTCATGCATCACGCTTTCACCCAGCTCCCTAGCGGGGATTTCACGTTCACCCAAACTAAGCAATTTTTGCGTAATCCTGTCCAAGGCGCGGTCCACGTATTCGGTAGGCACCGGGCGTTTGTGCAAGGCCCGAGTGAAGGACAGACGCAGCTTTTCTCTATCAAATGCCACCCGCGTGCCGTTGGTTTTAACCACTTGCGGCATAATCAATTCCGCCGTTTCGTAAGTGGTAAAACGCTTATCGCAAACGCCGCATTTGCGGCGACGGCGTATGGAATTGCCCTCGTCGTTGACACGAGAATCGATTACCTGGGTATCGGCATCACCGCAAAAAGGGCATTTCATAGTAAGCGCATTGGGCCTGAGACTGACTAGCCTTGGTAGACTGGAAAGCGCGCGGTCAAGGCGTGGACTTTGGCTTTGGTGGCGGCTATGACGCTCTCATCCGTTGGGTTGTCCAACACATCAGCAATCAAATTGGCCACCAACTTGGCTTCTTCTTCTTTAAAACCACGCGTGGTGATTGCCGGCGCCCCTATGCGTATGCCTGAGGTCACGAACGGGCTTTCTGGGTCATTCGGAATGGCATTCTTATTAACGGTTATGTGCGCCAAACCCAATGCCGCATCGGCCGCTTTACCGGTTAAGCCTTTAGGACGCAAATCAACTAAAAACATGTGTGACTCGGTGCGGCCAGAAATAATGCGCAAACCTCTAGCAGCTAACGCTGCAGCCATGGCTTGGGCATTTTTCACCACTTGGCTTTGATAGGTTTTAAAAGCCGGTTGCGACGCTTCCAAGAAGGCCGTGGCTTTTGCTGCAATCACGTGCATCAAAGGGCCGCCTTGCAAACCAGGGAAGACGCTAGAGTTCAAGGATTTTTCAAATTCGGCTTTAGCCAAAATAATACCACCGCGTGGGCCACGCAAAGTTTTATGCGTGGTAGAGGTGACAAAATCAGCATGCGGCACCGGATTAGGGTAAACGCCCGCCGCGATCAAGCCAGAGTAATGCGCCATGTCCACCATGAAATACGCCCCTACTTTTTTCGCGATCTCGGCCATGCGTGCCCAATCAAAACGCAAGGCATAAGCCGATGCGCCGCCTATCAACAACTTGGGCTTGCACTCGACGGCGATGCGCTCCATCTCGTCGTAATCGATTTCTTCTTTATCGTTTAAGCCGTAAGGCACGATGTTAAATAATTTACCGGACAAATTGGCAGGCGAACCATGCGTGAGATGACCACCGTGACCCAAGTTCATGCCCATGACCGTGTCACCTGGCTTCAAGATAGAGAAATACACGGCTTGGTTGGCTTGCGAACCTGAATGGGGCTGCACGTTGGCGTACTCTGCGCCGTACAGGGCTTTCAAACGGTCTATGGCCAACTGCTCAATTTCATCCACGTACTCACAGCCGCCGTAGAAACGTCTGCCTGGGTAGCCTTCGGCGTACTTATTGGTTAACTGCGAACCTTGCGCTTGCATCACCGCTGGACTGGTGTAATTTTCCGACGCTATGAGCTCAATGTGCTCATGCTGACGCACCACTTCGTGCGACATCATGCCCCACAAAGCCGCGTCTGCTTTATCCAAAGTAAGATCGTAAGTAAAGGGCGCCTGATTAGTTGGGGCTAGTGACATAGTATTTCGCTTTCCAATTACGGTTTAAGTTTGAGTGAATAATAAGGCGCTATTTTAACACGGCCTAGGCTGAAGGTTAAAACCTTAATATGCATGCTAGGCGGTCTTTGTATTTAAGTTTTGGCTTTTTTGTTGCCGGCTTGAGACCACGCTATAATCGACTAAGTTTAAGATCAATTAACTTTATTATTAGTGAGAGCAGCGCCATGAAATGGACAGACAGTTTACGCATCGCCGAAGCCTTATGCGATCAATACCCAGACACCGACCCCAGCACGGTGCGCTTTACCGATTTAATGACATGGGTCATGGCGCTAGACGGGTTCGATGACGATCCGAATAAATGCGGTGAACGCATCTTGGAAGCCATCCAACTGGCTTGGATAGACGAAGCCGACTGAATTAGGTAATCACGGTCGGCGCTAAGCGACCGGTTTTTTCTGGCAGCTGCGACAGACTAAGTGCCAAACTTATCATTTCCGCCAAGGCCTGCTGCGCATCCACCGACTGCTTAGTCACATCGGCTTCAAACGATTCCAAATAAATCCGCAAGGTAGCGCCCTCGGTCCCCGTCCCAGACAAACGAAAAACCATGCGCGAGCCGTCTACAAACAAAATACGCAAGCCCTGATGGTGGCTAACTGAACCATCAATGGCATCGTGATAACTAAAATCATCGCAGGCTTTTACTGTGTAACGACCTAGACGTTGACCGGGCAAATCGGCAAATTGCGCTTCTAGGTGCTGCATCACGCTGTTGGCCGCGTCACTGGGTATGGCCTCGTAATCGTGCCTAGAATAGACATTGCGACCGAACTCCGCCCAATGCGCTTGCAATATCCGCTCAACCGACACAGGCTGACCGGCTGCAAATTTGCTTGCCAGTATGTTTAGCCAAAACAGCACCGCCCACAAACCGTCTTTTTCCCGCACGTGACTGGAACTGGTGCCAAAGCTCTCTTCGCCGCACAGGGTCACTTTTCCGGCATCCATTAGGTTGCCAAAAAACTTCCAACCGGTTGGCGTCTCAAAGCACGGAATAGCTAATTTGGCAGCTACCCTATCCACCGCCCCACTGGTCGGCATGGACCTAGCCACACCGGCAATGCCGTCGGCATAGGCTGGCACCAAGGTGGCGTTTGCCGCCAACACCGCCAAGCTATCTGATGGGGTGACAAAGAAATTTTTGCCCAAAATCATGTTGCGATCGCCGTCGCCGTCCGAGGCCGCACCAAAGTCTGGCGCGCTGTCACCGGCATACATGATTTTTACCAAATCTTCGGCATAGGTTAAATTGGGATCGGGGTGACCGCCATTAAAGTCTTCGCTGGGCTGGCAGTTCATTAAGCTGCTTGCCGGCGCGCCCAAGCGACGCACAAACAACTCTTGGGCGTAAGGCCCGGTGACCGCGTGCATGGCATCAAACTGCATGCTAAAACCGCTTTTTAATAAAGCCCGTATGGCAGCAAAATCAAATAAGGACTCCATTAAGTCGGCGTAATCTTGCACCGCATCGATCACCTCGACGCAAAACTGCCCGCCAGCCAAGTGCGTGACACCTAAGTGGTCGATGTCCACATCGGCAAAATCGGCGATTTTATAATGGCTAATAGTTTTGCTTTTGGCGTAGACCGCGTCGGTAATTTTTTCCGTTGCCGGCCCACCATTGCTGACGTTGTACTTGATGCCAAAATCGCCCTGCGGACCGCCTTGATTATGGCTAGCCGACAACACCATGCCGCCAAAAGTCTGGTATTTACGTATGACGTGTGAGGACGCTGGGGTGGATAAGATACCGGCTTGTCCGACTAAGACACGAGCAAAGCCATTGGCTGCCGCCATTTTAATAATGGTTTGTATCGCCGTTCTATTGTAATAACGGCCGTCCCCGCCCAATGCCAGGGTAGCGCCAGCTGGCACGGTCAATGTGTCAAAAATACTTTGCACAAAGTTTTCCAAATACGCCTTCTGCTGGAAGACGCTTACCTTTTTGCGCAAACCCGAGGTGCCGGGTTTTTGATCATCGTATGGGCGGGTAGGTAGACTAATAATGTTCATGTTCTTCTCTATGACTTTTCCAAGATGGGCAGACCGTTATGGCTAATATCATACACGACGATTGCAGACTGTTTGCTGGTTTAAGCTGCTAAAAAATCCGGCGTCCATGTTAGAATTATTTCGAAAAACACCGCCCAGTCGGTGTTGCTTACTTTTTCCATTGATTGCATTTTAGAAAGGCCGACATGCGTGCGCCATCCAAGCCCAGCTTAACTTACAGCTTATTCCTTAGCTGTCTAGGCTTTATGCTACTCAGCCTTAGCGCCATCACCAGCGCCGCCGTGAATGAAGAAAAAATACTGAATATTTACAACTGGTCGGACTACCTTGCGCCTGACACCATCCCGAATTTTGAAAAAGAAACCGGCATCAAAGTGCGCTACGATATTTTTGATAGCAACGAAATATTGCACGCCAAATTAATTGCCAGAAAAACCGGCTACGACATCGTGGTGCCTTCCTCAAACTGGGCAAAATTGCAGATTGAAGGCGGTTTATACCAAAAACTAGACAAAGCCAAGCTGTCCAATTGGAAAAATCTCGACCCAGCCATATTGAAACAAATGCAGGCGTTTGACCCAGGAAACGCCTACTTGGTGGATTGGCTATGGAGCTACACCACAGTCGGCATCAATGTCGACAAGGTCAAGTTCGCTTTAGGCAATACACCCATGCCAGATAACGCTTGGGATTTGGTGTTCAATCCTATCTACACCAACAAATTAAAGTCTTGCGGCATCACCTTATTGGATACCTCGTCCGAGGTCTTCCCTATCGCCTTGCATTACCTAGGCCGCGACCCCTACAGCAAAAATGCCGCCGATTACCAAGCCGCTTTTGCCATGTTGAAAAAAGTACGGCCCGACATCAAGCGCTTTAATTCTGGCGGCCAAATTGAAGATTTAGCCAGCGGCCAAGTCTGCGTGGCGCTGGGCTGGGCGGGTGATTTTAACTTGGCTAGAAAACGCGCCCTGGAAAATAATTTGGCGCAAAACATCGTGGCCTTGCTGCCTAAAACGGGCGGATTGATGTTCATGGACACCATGGCCATTCCGGCCGATGCGCCACACCCAAACAACGCCCATCTGTTCATCAACTACATACTACGCGCGCAAGTGCATGCCAGCTTAACCAACGCCTTATCCTTTGCTAATCCCAATCAAGCCGCCAGCGCGTTTGTCGACGCATCCATTAAGCGTAACCCCAGCATTTTTTTAGCTCCCAGCGACGTGGCTAGGCTTATTCCACCTGGCACGGTGGACAATGGCACCAGGCGCATCATGACCCGTTTATTCACTCGCTTTAAAACAGGATTGTAAGGATGGAAAACGCTAGCAAATCCCCATTAGCCAACGAGCCTTTATTGCGCATAGAAGGCGTCAGTAAAATCTACGACGGTCACATCAAGGCGGTGGATCAAGTCACGCTGAACGTGGCCAGCGGGGAAATTTTCGCCTTATTGGGTGGCTCAGGTTGCGGCAAATCCACCTTATTGCGCATGCTGGCAGGCTTTGAGACGCCAAGCCAAGGCCGAATTTACTTAGGCGGGACAGACATCACGGAGTTGCCTGCTTACCAACGGCCCATCAACATGATGTTTCAGTCCTATGCACTGTTCCCGCATTTAAGCGTCAGCGACAACATCGCTTTTGGCTTGCGGCGTGACGGCATGGCTAAAGAGTCCATTGCCGAGCGGGTGGAGGCCATGTTGAAACTGGTGCAACTAAGCCAGTACGGCAAACGCAAACCTCATCAGCTATCGGGCGGTCAGCAGCAACGGGTGGCCTTAGCCCGCAGCATAGCTAAACAACCCAAGCTGTTATTACTGGATGAACCCTTGGGTGCCTTAGATAAAAAATTACGTGTCAGCACACAAATAGAATTAGTCAACATCATAGAAGAAGTGGGCGTGACCTGCGTGTTGGTGACCCACGATCAAGAAGAAGCCATGACCATGGCGACGCGCATGGCCGTCATGAGTGCAGGCTCGTTTTTACAAGTAGGTTCGCCCAAGGACATTTACCAACAGCCTAACAGCCGACAAGTGGCGGATTTTATTGGTAGCGTGAACATTTTTGACGGCCTAGTCAAAGAAAACCACACCGATTACGTCCTAGTGCAATGCGCCGATGCCTTGCTGCGCGCCCCATCCAACCAAGCCTGTCATTTAGGCATGGCGGTGGGCGTGGCCATACGGCCAGAAAAAATGGCGCTCAGCCGCAAAAAACCCACGGCTAAAGTCAACCATGTGGCCGGCGTGGTGGTGGAGATGGCCTACTTTGGCGCACACACTAGCTACCATGTAAAACTGGCCAGTGGCAAAGTGCTGCAAGTGCAAGTGCAAAGTCAGGCCGATGAAGATAATGCCGATTTAAGCTGGGGCGATGCGGTTTACGCCAGCTGGGGCGACAGTGCGATGGTGCTGTTGACGCAATAATGGCCAGCCTCATGCAATCATTGAAAGGTAGCACGCCCGCCTGGCTAACTGGGCGCCGCTTGGTCATAGGCTTGCCGTATGCTTGGTTCTTGATCTTGGCTTTATTGCCAGTATTAATCGTGCTGAAAATCAGCTTATCGGAAATGCAAACGACGGCGGTATCGGGCATGGTTAGCTGGCAAGGTGCCTGGCCCCAGATCAAAATAGATGTTAGCAGCTACTTGTTTCTGGCCTTCGACGAACTGTATTTGCTCACGTATTTATCCTCCATTCAATACGCCTTTTACACCACAGTGATTTGCTTAGGCCTAGGTTACCCGTTTGCCTACTTCATGGCGCGCGCACCCAAACACTGGCAAGCGCTATTGCTCATGCTGATCATGTTGCCGTTTTGGACCTCGTTTTTACTGCGTATTTACGCCTGGAAAACCCTCTTGGTTAACAACGGTTTAATCAATAGCGCTTTGCTGGCGCTAGGCTGGATAGACAGCCCTATCGAGATGCTCAATACGCCCTTCTCCTTGATGCTAGGCATGGTCTACTCGTATTTACCTTTCATGATATTGCCGCTGTATGCCAACCTGTCCAAACTGGATGGCCGCTACCTAGAAGCGGCAGCAGACTTAGGCTGCCACCCGTTTAAAACCTTTTGGCTAATTACCGTGCCCCTATCTAAAGCCGGCATAGTGGCCGGTTGCATGCTGGTGTTCATCCCCGCGGTTGGCGAATACGTGATCCCCGAACTGCTAGGCGGCCCCAACACCTTAATGATAGGTCGCGTATTGTGGGACGAGTTTTTTAGCAACAACGACTGGCCCATGGCATCGGCCGTGACCATCGTCATGCTGCTACTCATCATGTTGCCGCTGACTATTTACAACAAACTGCAATCCGAGGGGCGCGCATAAAACATGAACAGCACCGCGCTTAAATGGTTTGGCCGCAGCTGGATGCTGCTGGTCTATGCATTTTTATTTCTGCCCATCTTTACCCTGGTCGCCTACTCGTTTAATGACTCGCAGTTGGTCACGGTATGGAGCCATGCCAGCTTGCGTTGGTATAAAGCCTTAATGCATGACAGCGACTTGATCGCCGCCGTCATGTTATCCTTTAAAATTGCTTTCTTATCGGCTTTGGTCTCGGTATTCTTTGGGCTGTTCAGCGCGTTTGCCTTACACCGTTATCGGCGCTTCACTGGCCGCGGCCTGCTGTCCTCCTTGGCCAGCACGCCTTTGGTGATGCCAGACGTGATTGTTGGCCTGTCCTTATTACTGATGCTGGTGTCCGCGCAACAAGCCCTGGGCTACCCTGAGCGCGGCTTATTAACCATATTGCTAGGCCACACATTACTTGGCACGGCTTACGCCACGGTAGTGGTGCGTTCGCGCTTAACGGAAATGGACAGCAAACTGGAGGAAGCCGCCATGGATTTAGGCTGCCGGCCGTGGCAAGTATTCACCTTGGTGACCTTGCCTCTGCTCATGCCGGCCTTGCTATCTGCCTTCTTACTCACCTTCACCTTGTCTTTTGATGACGTGGTCTTATCGTCCTTCTTGTCTGGGCCAGGCTACTCGACCATGCCCATGGTGATTTTTTCCCGCGCGCGCTTAGGCTTAAACCCCAGCATCAATGCCCTGGCTACCGTCACCATCGTCGTCGTCTCAGTGGTCGTCATCGCCTCCACACTTTACAGTCTGCGACAGGAACGCCAGCGTAAACGCGACATGGCCTATCGCGACTAGCCATGATTGGTTAGCTGCGAATTTAAGGTAAAATGGCGCCCTTGCCTTAAATCAAAGATCCGCTTAACCCATGTCCACACCCGCGCCTACCGCCTTGCAAGGTGAAATAAAACGCCGCCGCACCTTTGCCATCATTTCGCATCCGGATGCGGGTAAGACCACATTAACTGAAAAGTTATTGTGGTTTGGTGGCGCCATACAAGTGGCCGGCGAAGTGCGTGGCCGCAAGGCATCACGCCATGCCACGTCGGACTGGATGGAATTGGAAAAGCAACGCGGCATCTCCGTGACCTCATCGGTCATGCAGTTTCCCTACCGCGAACACATGATCAACCTACTGGACACCCCAGGCCATGACGACTTCTCTGAAGACACTTACCGCACCCTAACCGCGGTGGATTCGGCGGTCATGGTGATTGATGCGGTGAATGGCGTGGAAGCGCAAACCATCAAACTATTAAATGTGTGCCGCATGCGCGACACCCCCATCGTCACTTTCATCAACAAACTGGACCGCGAAAGCCGTGAACCCATAGAGTTGCTGGACGAGATAGAAACCACACTGGGTATGGAATGCGCGCCCATGACATGGCCTATAGGCATGGGCAAAAGCTTTAGGGGCGTGTACAACCTCTACACCGACAGCATCGCCTTTTTTGACCCGCGCGCTGAGAAAGGCACCTCGGAAATCATCCAAGGCCTGGACAACCCACGCTTGGATGAGGTGCTGGGGCCAGTGGCGGAGGAATTGCGTATCAACGTGGAATTGGTCCGCGGCGCATCGCACAGCTTTGATGCCGAACGCTATTTAAGCGGCAAGCAAACACCGGTCTACTTTGGTTCAGCCATCAACAACTTTGGCGTGCAATCGCTATTGGATGCGGTGGTCGATTTGTCGCCTGCGCCACTTGCACGGAATGCGGCCAGTCGCAGCGTGGCGCCGGATGAGAATAAATTTTCTGGCTTTGTGTTTAAAATTCAAGCCAATATGGACCCCAAGCACCGCGATCGCATTGCCTTCTTAAGGGTGTGTTCCGGTCGCTTTGAGCGTGGCATGAAAATCAAACAAGTTAGCACCGGCAAGTTGATGGCGGTCAACAATGCCATCACCTTTATGGCACAAGACCGCACCACCATGGACGAAGCTTACTCCGGTGACATCATAGGCATACCCAACCACGGCACCATCAAAGTGGGCGATACTTTTAGTGAAAATGAAAACCTAAAATTCACTGGCTTACCCTCTTTTGCCCCGGAATTTTTCCGTAAAGCACGATTAAAAAATCCGTTAAAAATGAAGCAGTTGCAAAAGGGTCTTCAACAACTAGCTGAAGAAGGGGCGTCGCAATTATTCAGGCCCATACTCAGCAATGATTTGATTTTGGGTGCGGTCGGCATGCTGCAATTTGAAGTGGTGGCGCATCGCTTAGAGCACGAATACGGCGTGGACATCGTGTTTGAAAATTACGATTGTTACACCGCGCGTTGGTTGCGCGGTAAAGACAGCGACTTAAGCGCGATTGCCGATAAATACGGGTTCAATGTGGCAATGGACGGGGCAAATGAATATGTCTACTTAGCGCCAAACCGCGTGAACCTACAAATGGCCCAAGAGCGCTACCCGGACATAGAATTTTTAGAAACGCGTGAGCTCACCTAAGCCCTCAAGCAAACAAACGGCTATGCCAGCCTGCCCCTGCGACAGCGGCTTAAACTATCACGATTGCTGTCAGCCCTACCATCAAGGCCAGCCTGCACCCTATGCGCTGGCTTTGATGCGCTCTCGTTACAGCGCTTACGCCTTAGCATTGCCTGAGTATTTATTGGCAACCTGGCACACCGAGACCAGGCCAAGCAAGCTGGATCTCAGCGAGGACCCCGCCATAAAATGGCTAGGCCTTGCCATCAAACTGGCCACGCCAGAGCAAGACAACAAGGCCACAGTGGAATTTGTCGCGCGATACAAAGTGGCAGGCAAAGCCTACCGCCTGCACGAGCGCAGTGACTTCATCAAACTAAATCAGCGCTGGTATTACCTATCCGGCAGCCAGCCAGACGAGCATTAAGCGTTATTAAACGCCTCGCACAACTGGCTTAATAACTGACCAAATATAGGCGTGATTTCAGCCACGCTGTGCGGGCTTTCGTCATCGGTACCGGCAATCACAAAGGCTACCGTTAGCTTATCTAAATTTTCTCTGAACTCAGACCAATGCGCCGCTTCGGCGTCGCCTATCAACTGGAATTTATGAAATCCCGACTCTATGATTTCGATCAACTCGGCATCCGGCAAACCGGCAAACAAGGTTTTAGCAATGGTGATCTGCGCCACGCCTAAATTGGGCGCAATGTCTTCTTGCGCCAACGGCGTGGTAAAAAACGCGTAGGCTAGCAAGGCGTAGGCTTGGTAAACACTGAGCATGTCAAAATTTTCACTGCGTTCGGCTAAAGGCGAGCGCTCCGCCGCTTGTATGGCTTTAAAGGTGACGTAACAACTTAAATAATCGGCGGCGGCCAGCGCATCGTAATCGTTTAAATCGGCATTCGGTTTTTGCTCACCGTCACGCTGGGTTTCCGCCAAACATAAGGCGTGCATCAGTTTAATGCGTTTTGAGTATTGAATTTCCATAGTGTGTCCTTGTCCGTCTTAATGGTTTTTTATAACGCCCTTTCAGGCAACTTCATTCATGTGGCCTAATCCAGCGCTGGCAGTTCCTCTAAGCGCTCATGCAAATCCAACCAACGCTCTTCGGCCTGCTCAATCTGTTTAATGAGCTCGGCCTGCTTTTTCAGTAAATCCTGCAAGGCGGTTTTATCCGCGGCGCTGTACAAGTCGTTGTCATTTAAGCGCGCGTCGCATGCCAGCTTTTCTTCCTGCCAGGCCGCGATGCGACCATCCAAATCCGCCACTTCTTTAAGCAAAGGCCGGCGCTCGGCAATTCTGGCTTGGCGCTCGGCCTTGTTCATGGCCCGATCTTGCTTAGCCGGTTTGACTTCCAGCGTCGCTTGCAGGTTTTGTTTTTCTTTTAAGCGCTGCTCATTTAACCATAAACTATACGCTTCCAAGTCGCCATCAAAAGGCACAGCCTGGCCGTCGGCCACCAACACAAATTCATCGCAACTGGCGCGCAGCAAAGCCCTATCATGCGAGACCAACACCACCCCGCCTTGGTAGTCTTGCAAGGCCATGGTCAAGGCATGACGCATTTCCAAATCCAAATGGTTGGTCGGCTCATCGAGCAGCAACAAATTCGGCCGCGTCCAGATCAACAAGGCCAAGGCTAAACGTGACTTCTCACCACCGGAGAAATTCAAGCACGGCGATCTTGCCATGTCGCCTTTAAAGTCAAAGCCGCCTAAAAAATTCAAATGCTCTTGCTCGCGCGTCAACGGGTCCAACTTCATCATGTGCTGCAACGGCGACTCATCCAGACGCAGTTGCTCTAATTGGTGCTGCGCAAAGTAGCCTATGTTCAGATCCTTGCCTTCCACGCGCTTACCACTTAATGGCGCCAACTCTTTAGCCAATAACTTTATTAAGGTAGTCTTACCGGCGCCGTTGCGGCCCAATAAGCCTATGCGCTCACCCGGCCTGATGGCTAAGACGATGTCCTTAATTAATGCGACACCTTGGTAACCCACCGCCATCTCATCCAACACCAAGAGTGGATCGGGCGCGGCCAAGGGCGCTCTAAATTCAAAATTGAATTGGCTGTCCACGTGCGCCGCTGAAATCATTTCCATGCGCTCCAAGGCCTTGATGCGGCTCTGCGCTTGCCGCGCCTTAGTCGCCTGCACCCGGAAGCGATCTATGTAGCTTTGCAAATGGCTGACTTTACGCTGTTGCTTCTCGAACAAGGCTTGTTGCAAAGCCAGTTTTTCCGCCCGTTGCCGCTCAAAATCCGAGTAGCCGCCACGGTATAAAGTCAGGGTTTGCTGTTCTATGTGCGCGATGTGATTGACGATGGCGTCTAAAAAATCCCTATCATGCGAAATCAATATCAAGGTGCCGCGGTAAGATTGCAGCCAACCCTCTAACCAAATCACCGCATCCAAATCCAAATGGTTAGTCGGCTCATCGAGCAACAATAAATCGGAGCGGCACATTAAGGCCCGCGCCAGATTCAAACGCACTCGCCAACCACCGGAAAAAGTAGACACCGCTTGTTGCAAATTAGCCTGACTAAAGCCCAAACCACTTAGCAACTCGGCCGCCCGCGCTTTAGCAGCGTAACCTTCTATATCGAGTAAGCGGTGATGCAATTCCGCGATTAACTCGCCCTGCTGGGACGCTTCAGCCGCGGCCAAGGCCGCCTCGATTTGACGCAACTCGGCATCGCCATCCAAGACAAACTCAATCGCCGGCATGGCCAGCGCTGGCGTCTCTTGGGCGACATGGGCAATCACCCAACTGGCCGGCAGGTCCAAATCGCCGGCTTCCAATTGCATTTCACCGCGTAGCAAGGCAAATAAAGAAGATTTGCCGGCGCCGTTAGCGCCGGTTAAGCCCACTTTGTGGCCGGGGTGCAGTTGCAATGTCGCCCCTTGAATCAGGGTTTTTAAACCACGAACTAAAGTGAGTTGTTTGAATTGAATCAAGAGATCAGCGCTTAAATTAGGTGGGCGTCAGGGTATCCGAGCCAGGCGACATTCTAAAGGACAAAGGCACTATTTTAAAATAATTTCACTTCACAGCCGACGGCTATTAAACACCCGGCAATTTGTTTGTTATGATGGCTATTGCAGTAGAATGCATGCTGCAACTTAATTCAATTAAAGCCCAAGCTAGTTTATATGGTCAAAAAGTCCCTGCTGTTGATTTACCGCCTAGCCTTTTGGCTGATCAGCAGCATTGCCGTCGTTTTAATTGCCGCCGCCTTGTGCATTGAGTTTTGGCTTTTTCCCAACATCAACCTCTACAAAAATGACATCGCGCAATTCGCCAGCAAGCTGGCTCAGCAGAAAATAGTCATAGGCCAAATTCAAGTCGGTTGGCAAGGCGTTAACCCACACTTTGTTGTATCAGACATTGATTTATACGACGCGCAAAATCGCCCTGCCCTGCAACTTAAAAATACCGATTTAAGCTTATCCTGGCTCAGTCTACCCTTGCTAGAACCGCGCTTAGCTAACCTAAACTTGCGCTCACCCGAACTCACCATTAGGCGTAACGCCCAAGGTGAGCTTTTTGTGGCGGGCATCAGCATGCAGGGACCGGCTAAACCGGAATTGGCCAATTGGCTACTGCGCCAAAGCGCGTTGAATGTCAGCGACGCCAAGGTGATCTGGATAGACGAACTGCGCGGCGCCCCGGCGTTGAGTTTAGATAAACTCAACTTATCGGTGCAAAGTCCGCCATGGAAGCGCTTGCTGCAAAGCCATCAAATCAAGCTCAGCGCCCTGCCTTCTAGCGGCACCAGCACGCCTATTTACTTGCACGCTCGCCTCTATGGCAGCGACGTTAGTAAGCTAGCCGATTGGTCCGGCCAACTGGAGTTGAGCATTAAAAATGTAGACTTAATGGCATACCAAGCTTGGGTCGATTACCGCTTACTCAGCCCTAGCGTGGCGCTAAAAAATGGCCACGGTGACATTAAACTGGCCATGCTGTTTGAAAACCAACAATGGCATAGCATCAACAGTACACTGGCCTTAAGCGACCTGCAGTTGGATCTGCCCGCCCAAAATGCTGGCTTAATCATGCGCAGCGTAAGCGGTGAACTGGCTTGGGCTAAAACCGATACGGATGAAACTTATAGCGCCAAGCGTTTAAGTGTGCAAAGCAACTTGGGCTTCAGTTTGCAAGATGCCACGGTGCATTACCTTAAAAGCAAATCGGCGAATGACACGCTTAAAGTGCAATTGGCTAAATTGGATTTGGCTATGCTAGAGGCTCACGCAGCCCAACTACCCATCCCGCAGGCATGGCAAGACAAGATTAAGCAGCTCCATCCCAGCGGGCAGCTCAGTGGACTCAAGCTAAACTGGCAAACCCGCTTAGGCAAAACCAGTGGCTACCAAGTGCAGTCCGAGTTTCAAAATTTAAATCTGGCTGCGCATGAAAAAATCCCAGGCTTCACCAACCTAAGCGGCAGCATCAGCGCCAATCAAAATGCCGGCAAACTGCAATTAAGCACCAGTAACGCCAAGTTGGATCTAATGTCCATATTGCGCTACCCCACATTGCTGGACAGCCTTAACGGCAGCATCAGTTGGAGCCACAAGGAGTTGGCCACCCATGTCCACATCGACCAATTAAGCTTAAGCAACCCGCATTTGTCTGCGACAGTCAACGCAGACTACGTGATGGACAATGCTAAAGGCGATTATTTGGATTTAACAGCCCACTTAGCCAAAGCCGATGCCAAATACGCATTGCACTACTACCCTAAAGCCCTAGGCGAAACCACCCTGCATTGGTTGGACACGTCCATACTGAGCGGCCAAATAGAAGACGTCAACGTGGTCATCAAAGGCCGTTTGGCGGACTTTCCTTTTGTCGACAAACAAAATAAACCGCTAGCCCATCTGGGCCAATTTCGCGTTACGGGCAAATTGAGCCACTCCCTGATGGAATACGGCACGGGCTGGCCGGTCATAGAGGACCTAGGTTTAGACATGCTGTTTGAGGGCAAACGCATGGAGTTGAATGCCTTTTCTGGCCACTTATTTGGTAATCAAATCATCAAAAGCAAAGTGGTCATACCGCAGTTGGATGCCGCCGAACCCATGTTGCACATAGACAGCACCTACAAAGGCCCGGTCGCCGAAGGCGTCAAGTTCGTCAATAAAAGCCCAGTGCTGGAATCCACCCAAGGCTTTACCGAAGACCTCGTCACCAGCGGTCAGGGTAAATTAGACCTCAAGCTCATTATCCCCATGAACGATTTAGACGCAGCCAAATACCAAGGCAGTTACCTCATAAGCAATGGCAGCATGGACGAGGTGAGCATACCTAAACTCACCGCCATCAATGGCGTACTCGAATTTACCGATAGCAGCTTAACGGCAAAAAACATCAATGCCAGCGCATTTGGTTCACCGTTTAGCTTCAACTTAAGCTCGGGTAAAGACAAAATCATACGCATCAATGCCAAAGGCAAAATGAACGACGCGGCGATACGGCAAGTGCTCATCAATCAAAATCCCAAAGGCAATTTATCCAAAGCGGCCGGCTATTTGTCTGGCAGCGCCAATTGGCAAAGCGACATCACCATCCAAAAACCGCTGGTAAACATCGTCATACGCAGCGATTTGCTCGGCTTAAGTTCACGCTTACCGGTTCCCTTTAACAAAGCCAGCAACGAGCGCTTAATGTTAAGGGTAGATAAAAACCAAGCCTTAAACAACGATGCCTTGAGCGTGGCATTGGGCCGCAAATTATTTGCTCAAGTAGTTCGCACTAAAGAAAACGGCCGCCTCAAATTTGACCGGGCTAACGTGCGCTTTAATAACGGACCGGCCAGCAACGATGAGCTCAACCCAAAATACGATTTAATCAAAGTCAAAGGGCTGCAATTAAGCGGTAGCTTAGACTATTTGGACGCCGATGCCTGGCGCCGCGTCATGCAAGAATTCAGTGGGGAATTAGGCTCAGGCAGTGCCCCGCCCATCCAAAAAATAGCGCTTAAAATTAACACCTTGGATATATTTGAGCGGCGCATCCACCAACTCAAAGTCATCAACAACCCGACTAAAGCCGGCTTAAGCATCACCGTGCAAAGCCGCGAACTGAGCGGCGACCTGAATTATACAAACGACAACAAGCTAAGCGCGCGCTTAAGCCATTTATCCATTCCTGAGGACAGCCCGAATAAGAGCAAAACGGCCAGCAAGGACGTGGGCTTAAGCACCTACCCCGCCTTGGACATCGCCGCCGATAGCTTTGAATGGGATAACAAAAACTTAGGCGCCTTGGAATTGATCGCCTACCCACAAAACAACAACTGGGCCATACAAAAACTCAAACTCAGCAACCCCGAGAGCACCATCAGCGCGGACGGGCAATGGAACAATTGGCAAAAAAACCCCAGCACCTATTTAAACGTCACATGGGACATTCGAAATTTAGGTGAAACACTAAAAAACATAGGCCACCCCAACACCGTCAAAAGAGGCGAAGGCAGCTTGAATGGCCAATTGCAATGGGCAGGCAACCCCTACGACTTTAACCCCATCGAAATCAATGGCAATTTGCAGCTGGAAATGAAAAAAGGCCAAATCCTGCAGGTGCAACCGGGCGTGGGCCGACTATTAGGCTTGCTCAGCTTGCAAAGCTTACCGCGACGCTTGTCCTTGGATTTCAGAGACCTGTTTAGCAATGGCTTCGCCTTTGATAAAATTAAAGCCAGCGCAAAAATTAATGCCGGCGTGATTTACAGCGATGACTTTGTCATGTCAGGGCCAGCGGCAGACGTGTCAATTAAAGGTGAAACCAATTTACAAAAAGAAACGCAGCACTTATACGTAAAAGTATTGCCTCACGTCAGTGACAGCTTATCGCTGGCTGCGCTTGCCGGTGGACCATTGGTCGGCGCTGTGGCATTCTTAGCACAGAAAATATTAAAAGACCCTTTGAATAAAATTTCATCCACTGAATACGAGATCATAGGGACATGGGATAACCCACAAGAAGTAAAAAACAACAAAGAAGAAACTGAAGCACCTGCAAATTGATTAAAACACTAACCATTATTTGGATTTAACATGGCCATCACTTCACGCGTAAAAACCACTAAAGCCACCCTCAGTCAAAAAAACTCTACAGACATCATTAAAATAGCCGCCATACAAATGGCTTCTGGCCCCTATGTGACGGCCAACTTAAGCGAGGCCGAACGCTTAATTGAGGTGGCGGCCAATCAAGGCGCAAAACTGGTGGCCTTGCCTGAGTATTTTGCGCAGATGGGTTTTAAAGAGACCGACAAAGTCGCTGCGCGTGAAGAAGAAGGCAAAGGGCCGATACAGCAATTCTTAAAAAGCATGGCCAAAAAACATAAAATTTGGCTAATAGGCGGCTCGGTGCCTTTGGTCAGCAACTTCCCCAACAAAGTACGCAACAGTTGCTTGGTCTACGACGACCAAGGTGAGCAAGTGGCGCGTTACGACAAGATCCATTTGTTTGGGCTCAACCTCGGTAACGAGCAATACCACGAAGAGAAAACCATAGAATCCGGTGACGTGATTAAAGTGGTCGACACGCCTTTTGGCAAGATAGGCCTGTCCATCTGTTACGACTTGCGTTTCCCTGAACTCTATCGCGCCATGAAAGACGTCAACATCATCGTCGTGCCATCGGCCTTCACCGACACCACCGGTAAAGCCCATTGGGAAACCTTAGTCCGCGCGCGTGCCATAGAAAACTTGAGTTACGTCATGGCTCCTGCGCAAGGTGGCTACCACTTATCCGGCCGTGAAACGCACGGCAACAGCATGATAGTCGACCCTTGGGGTGTGGTGCTAGATAGGCTGCCGCGCGGATCAGGCGTGGTCATTGCCACCATGAACCCAAAATACCAAGCCAGCCTGCGAGCCAGCTTGCCTGCCCTTAAACACCGCAACATTACTGAAATTTAAATGACATCCACCAGCACGCCGACTGACGGCAAGCAGCAACTGGGCAACCACTTTGACCTAGCTAAAGACCACTTACTGGCACCGGCTAATCTAGATCTAGCGCAACTGCAAAGCGTATTGGGCGACATGATGTCGCACAAAATTGACTACGCCGACTTGTATTTTCAATACAGCCGTAGCGAAAGCTGGGGCTTAGAAGAAGGCCAAGTTAAATCCGGCAATTTTGCTATAGACCAAGGCGTGGGCGTGCGTGCGGTGAGCGGTGAAAAAACCGCCTTTGCTTATTCCGACGACATCAGCTTAAGTGCCTTGCATGCCGCGGCCAAAGCCAGTAAAGCCATTGCCAGCCAAGGCGGCGAGCAGTCGGCCAGCAGCTTAATCGCCCGAGCCAGCGCCCCGCTTTACTTAGGCCAAGACCCCATCGCTTCTTTGTCTGCCGACAAAAAAGTAAAGCTACTAGAACGCTTGGAGGCCTACGCCAGACAAATAGACTCGCGCGTCAAACAAGTCACAGCCTCCATCGCCGGCGAATACGAAGTGGTCATGGTGGCACGTCACGATGGCGTGATGGCGGCCGACGTGCGCCCCTTGGTGCGTTTATCCATCAATGTCATAGCCGAGCACAACGGTCGCCGTGAACAAGGTTCCAGCGGTGGCGGTGGACGCTTTGATTACAGCTACTTCACCGACGAGGTCTTGCAAGATTACGCGCAAAAAGCCGTGCACCAAGCCTTGGTGAATCTGGATGCACGTCCCGCTCCTGCCGGCAGCATGACCGTGGTATTGGGCGCCGGTTGGCCCGGCATTTTATTGCACGAAGCCATAGGCCATGGTTTAGAAGGCGACTTCAATCGCAAAGGCAGCTCGGCATTCAGCAATAAAATTGGTCAACAAGTGGCAGCGCGCGGCATCACCATTGTTGATGACGGCACCTTGGCTAACCGACGTGGCTCTTTAAGCATGGACGATGAAGGCAACCCAACTAACCGTACCGTGCTGATCGAAGACGGCATCTTGCGTGGCTACATCCAAGACACCTTAAACGCCCGCCTAATGAAGATGCCGATTACCGGCAACGCCAGACGCGAAAGTTATGCGCACATTCCCATGCCGCGCATGACCAACACCTATATGTTAAATGGCACAGCAGCGCCCGAAGAAATCATCAAATCGGTGAAACGCGGTTTGTATGCCGCCAACTTTGCCGGCGGCCAAGTCGACATCACCAGCGGCAAATTCGTTTTCAGCGCCGCCGAAGCCTACATGATAGAAGACGGCAAAATCACTTACCCGGTTAAAGGCGCCACCTTGATAGGCAATGGCCCAGACGTATTAAAACGGGTGTCCATGATAGGCAACGACATGGCCTTGGACAGCGGCGTCGGCACCTGCGGCAAAGAAGGCCAAAGCGTGCCAGTGGGGGTGGGTCAACCCACCTTAAAAATTGATGCGCTGACCGTGGGTGGCACAGCCTAGCTTGCCCACTCAATCCCAACCCATACCTATTGAAATCCGTACATGAGCCCTAGCGCATTACCCATCCCCAAACTCGGCCAGGCCACACGCGTGACCTTGAGCCATCTAGGTCAAGACGGCCATGCCTTGGCAGAACTGGCGCTGCAACTTAAACGCGCCGCGACGCCGCAAACCTTGGTCATCATCAGTGCCAACGGTTTTGATGCGCAGCGCTTGCTAGAGGAACTGCCCTACTTCGCGCCCGACTTAACGGTCAATTTATTGCCCGATTGGGAAACCCTGCCTTACGATCAGTTTTCGCCGCACCCGGATTTGATCTCCGAGCGTTTAACCACGCTATACCAAATCACGCAAAATGCCTGCGACGTCATCATTGTGCCGCTATCCACGGCCTTGATTCGCATTAGCCCGAAAGCTTATTTGAGTGCCAACACCTTTATGCTGAAAAAAGGCCAAAGGCTGGATACCGATGCGCTGCGTTTGCAATGCGCCGAAGCCGGTTACCACCACGTCAGCCAAGTCATCAGCCATGGCGAATTCAGCGTGCGCGGGGGGTTGGTGGATTTATTCCCCATGGGTTCAGCCCTGCCTTACCGCTTGGACCTGTTTGACGATGAAATAGAAAGCATACGCACCTTTGATGTGGACACCCAGCGCAGCCTTTTCCCGGTGCCCGAGATACGCTTGCTGCCTGCTAGGGAGTTTCCGCTAGACGAAGCCGGCATCGCCTTGTTCCGTGGCCAGTTCCGCGAAACCTTTGAGGGCGACCCGCAACGCGCCAAAATCTATAAAGACGTCAGCAAAGGCATCGCCAGTGGCGGCATAGAATGGTATTTGCCCTTATTTTTTGAGCACACCGCCTGCCTATTGGATTACCTTAATAGCCAGAGCGTGCTTTGCCTGCACGGTGACCTAGATCAAAGCGCGCAACAATTTTGGCGCGAGGCGCAAGCACGCTACAAAACCTTAGCACACGATGCCGAGCGCCCCTTACTGCCGCCAGAAAGCTTGCTGTTCAAAGCCGAGGACTTCTTTGCTAGCACCCATGCTTTTGCCCGCATCGCATTGAGCATAGACAGCCCATCCAACGGCTTGCCGGCTTTAGATATCGAACGCCGTGCCGAGCAGCCGTTACACAAACTGCAAGCCTACCTGGCCAACTTTACTGGGCGCGTATTAATCACCGCTGAAAGCTTAGGACGGCGTGAAACCATAGACCAACTGTTTAAGGAACAGGGCTTAAATCCTGCCTTGATAACAAGTTTTGCTGAATTTAGCGCTTCTAAAGAAAAATTCATGTTGGGCGTCAGCCCACTGCATCATGGCTACGTCATAACTAACCATGCTGCCCAAGCAGCTCAGTCGGTCGCCATAACCGCAGGGGGCATGTCCGACCGAATGGCCGCTAAAGCGGCTCAGTCGGTCGCCATTATTACCGAAGCGGAGCTGTATGCCGCCACCGTACGCCAACAGCGGCGACGTGAAAAAGAAAAAGCGCGCAGTACCGAGGGCATGCTAAAAGACCTATCGGAACTGCGCATGGACGACCCGGTGGTGCACGAACAACACGGCGTCGGCCGTTACAAGGGTTTGGTGAACATCGACTTTGGTGAAGGCGAAACAGAACTCTTGCTATTGGAATACTTTGGTGACGACAAATTGTACGTACCGGTTTCGCAATTATTCTTAATCTCGCGCTATTCAGGTGGACCGCCGGAATCGGCACCCCTGCATCGACTAGGCAGCGGCAATTGGGAAAAAGCCAAGAAAAAAGCCCTCAAGCAAATACGCGACACTGCCGCCGAATTGCTCAATCTGTATGCGCAACGCGCGGCCCGACGAGGCCATGCCTTTACCTTAAGCTTGCAGGACTACGAAGCGTTCTGCGAGGGCTTTCCGTTTGAAGAAACCCCGGATCAATTGGAAGCGATTGAAAACGTCATCAAAGACATGCACTCCGTTCGCCCCCTGGACCGCTGGGTCTGTGGTGTCGTGGGTTTGGGTACAACCGAAGTGGCCCTGCGCGCGGCTTTTGTGGCCGTCATGGGCGGCCGCCAAGTGGCAGTATTGGTGCCCACCACCTTGCTGGCCGAACAGCATTTTAATAACTTCAAAGACCGCTTCAGCGCATGGCCCATCAAGATAGCCGAGATTTCCCGCTTTAGAACCGCTAAAGAACAAAAAGAAGCCTTAGCCGGCTTAGAGGCCGGTCAGATAGACATCATTATCGGCACCCACCGCTTGATACAAAAAGACGTCAAGTTTAAAAACCTAGGCTTGGTGATTTTGGATGAAGAGCACCGCTTTGGTGTGCGGCAAAAAGAACAACTCAAGGCCTTGCGGGCCGAGGTCGATGTCTTGACCCTGACGGCCACGCCCATTCCGCGCACCTTAAGCATGGCCATGGAAGGCTTGCGTGAGTTTTCCATCATCAGCACGCCGCCGCAAAAGCGCTTGAGCATCAAGACCTTCCATACCGATTATTCAGAGGGCATCATACGCGAAGCCGCCACACGGGAATTTAAACGCGGCGGCCAAGTGTATTTTCTGCACAACGAAGTGGACACCATCCATTCCATGCGGGAAAAACTCGAGCGCATCTTGCCCGATGCGCGCATTGCGGTAGCGCACGGTCAACTGCGCGAGCGCGAGCTGGAACACGTCATGCGTGACTTCTACAACCAGCGCTACAATTTATTGCTGTGCACCACCATCATAGAAACCGGCATAGACGTGCCAACCGCTAACACCATCATATTGAATAAAGCCGATATGTTTGGCTTGGCACAAATGCACCAATTGCGCGGCCGTGTTGGCAGATCACACCATCAGGCTTACGCTTATTTGCTGACCGATCCCGACCGTAAAATCACCAGCCAAGCACAGAAACGCTTGGATGCCATCCAACTGATGGAAGATTTGGGTGCCGGCTTCCATTTAGCCATGCACGATTTGGAAATTCGCGGCGCCGGTGAATTGTTAGGCGACAGCCAAAGTGGCGAAATGCAAGAGATCGGTTTTCACCTGTATTCCGACATGTTGAATCACGCCGTCAAGCAACTCAAAGCCGGCAAAGAACCGGATTTAAATGCACCCTTAGGCGTCACCACGGAAATCAACCTGCACACGCCGGCCTTGCTGACCAACCAATATTGCCCAGATGTGCACGAGCGCTTGGTGATCTACAAGCGTTTAGCCAATTGTGAAAACGACGACGATTTGGATAGCATGCAAGAAGAACTGATAGACCGCTTTGGTTTGCTGCCTGAACAAGGCGAAGCGCTGATCGCTTGCCACCGCTTGCGTATTGCGGCCAAGGCCATAGGCATCATTAAAATCGACGCCAGCAGTGAGGTCATACAACTGCAATTTAATCCCAAGGCCGACATCGACCCAACTAAGCTCATAGACTTATTGCAAAGAGACAGGCGCTGCCGCATGAATGGGCCGGATAAATTGCGCGTGACATTGGCCTTGGCTGACATTACTCTACGCACTGATTTTGTAAAAAACCTCTTAAAGACCTTTAGATAGGATAGACCGTGTTAGCCAAACTGATCACCTTAGTCGCCGCTTGGATCATGGGCGTTATTTCCTCCATGGGCTATGCCGGCATCGTGTTGTTGATGGCGATAGAATCGGCCTGTATTCCCCTGCCCTCGGAAATCATCATGCCGTTCGCCGGCTTCTTGGTGTTTAAGGGTGAAATGACCTTGCTCATGGTTGCCTTAGCGGGTGCCATAGGCTGCGTAGTGGGTTCCATTCCGGCTTATTACGTGGGCATGTTCGGTGGGCGCCCTTTGGCAGAAAAATACGGCAAGTACATCTTACTGTCCAAAAAGGATTTGGATTTAGCCGATCGCTTGTTTGAAAAACACGGCGAAATCATCATCTTTATTGCACGCATGCTACCGGCCGTGCGTACCTTTATCGCCTTCCCGGCTGGGGTAGTGCGCATGAACATGAGCGTGTTTATCGTCTACACCTTCATAGGCTCATTCATCTGGTGCTGGTTGTTGGCTTACGCCGGCATGAAATTTGGCGAGAACTGGGCTAGCTTGGAAGTGTATTTCCACCAGTTCCATTATTTGATCGTGGCCGCCGGCCTGGTCTTTGTGTTTTGGTACGTGCGTCGCCACCTAAAACACTAAGATTTACAGTTCGACCAGGCGCCCTGTGCTCAAAAACAACACCGCGGTTTTAATCGGCAAGCCGGCATCGGCAAACAAACTGGCGTAACGGGCTAATTGTGGCCGGTGGGCATCGGCCGCCGCCGCATTGCTTTCGGCCTCATCGCCTAAGCCCAGCTTGTAATCTATGATCCAGCGCGTGCCTTGTTCAATAAAGGTGCGGTCTATCACGTGGTTTTTAGCGACGCTGTCGCCTGCCTGCATCAGACTTAACTCACTGGCCGCTTGATCGTGAGCCTGCAATACCCACTGCCCTGCTTGGCTGGCCAAGGTGGTTTGCAAGGCCACCATAACGATATCCGCGCCCTGCTTAGCTGCGCTATCGCTGTGACCCAAGCCCATTAACCAGCGCCGCATAGGCTGTTGCCATGCCGATACTGCCGAACTGGCGAAACCGGTGCGTTGCGCCAACAGCTCCATGTAAGCGTGCGCCAGCGTGCCGCAATCTTTGTATAAATTCCCTTGAGCAAGCGGGCTGCTGACTGGGGTCACTGCGTTGCCAGCATCAACCTGGATCGCAGACAATGGTGTTTGCAATGGGCTTAAGCCCACGCTGGCCTGCGCGTACGCCGCACTGGGTAGGCGTTGCAATTGTGCTTTAAATTGACGCGGGTCTAAGACTTTGCTTGTCGCGGCTAGCGGCGCCTGCTCTGGCGTCTCTGTAAACACTTTGGCCACAGCCGGCCACAAAGCCGCTAACAAACTATTGGCCACCGGTTTTAATTCGCCGTCATTGTTTTTTTGCATGCTAGCAATCAAGTGTAATTGGCGCTGACTTCGGGTCACCGCCACGTAAAGCAAGCGCACCACCTCATTGTTGCTGCGTATTCTTTCTAGGTTCTTAATGTAATCGTAAAGATTAGGCAGACCTTTGTTTTTGCTGCCTCTGCTGTGCACAGGTGCTGCAATCAAATGCCTTTCATGCTCCACCTCGACCTCTTCCCAGAGCAACAAGTCGTTGTCGTCGGCACGGGATTTGCGGTTCAAAGCCGGCAAGATAACGCTATCAAACTCCAAGCCCTTGGCCTTGTGTATGGTTAAAAACTGCACGCTGCCATCGGCTTGGCTATCCGGTTTGGCGTAGAGTTTTTTCATGGCGGCTTCCAAGCTAGCCAAGTCTAGCTGGCCACTGCGATCGTGTTTCTCCAACAAATCAAAGAACACCTGCACATCCCGGTTATCGCCGGCCTCGACCAAACACTGCGCGCCGCCCAATTGCAACCAAGTGCGCTCCAACCAACGGCGCAATGGCAATCGCCCCTGGCAGTCAAAGGCGGTAGCTAACGCCCCTCTGGCATGCTGCAAACGCATGCGGCTATCATCGCTTAATAGCCTTAAGCGCGCCTCGTCGTGCATGGCTGCCCAAATACTATCGCGTTGTCCGTTGCCGGCCAAAGCATGCAAATCGGCCAAATTCAAACCACACCATGGGGCACGTAACACATTCAACCAATGGGTGCGGTCGGCCCTGTGCATTAAGGCACACAACAAGGACCAAGCGTCCTGCACGGTTTGCCGCTCGTTTAAGGGTTCTATCTCCAGCGCCTGGAAGTGCAAGTCTTGATGATGGCGGCGTATCTCCGTCACCAAGGCCTGCAAGTGATTGCGACTGCGCACCAACACCGCTATCTTTTGTGGCGGATTAAGTTGGCTTTTTAGCTGCTCAATTAACTTGGCCACGTAAGCCGCTTCCAGCTGATAGAGATCAGGGTTGCCGTCGTCTTCAGCTTCGGCCTCTTGACCTGCATTGGATGCAGGCCAAATCAAGGGGTGCAATCTCACGCCCTCACCGTCTACACTGCCTAGGCTAGCGGTAAACGGGCTGTAGCGTATGGCCCCATGATTCTTGGCATCCTCATTTGGAAACACCTGCGTAAACGCGCCATTAATCCAATCAATCACTTTAGGGTGCGAACGGTAGTTTAATGCCAACTGCAAGGGCGCTAATTTAAAGCCGTTGATGCCCTCGTTTTGTGCTTCTAAGAATAAGCTGACGTCGGCTTTACGAAAGCGGTAGATGGACTGCATGGGATCGCCCACGCAAAACAGCGTGCGCTCCTCGTGCGCCTGCCAACCCGCAAGCAATTGCTCGATTAATTTCATTTGCACCGGGCTGGTGTCTTGAAATTCGTCTATCAATAAATGGCTGATCTTGTAATCCAGCTTCAAGGCCAAATCGGTGGCGCCGTGCTCGTCCTCCAAGGCCCAACTGGCCTGTTGGGCGATGGCTACAAAATCCACCTCGCCGGCTTTTTGAAAAACCACCCATAAATGCGCATTGGCTTGCTGCAACAAGCGCGATAAGGCGCGTATCACCGGCTGACTGTATTGCAAGGTGGCTAAGGGCGGCAAGCTTAAAATATTGGCTACTACTTCGGCTTGGCTTAACTGGGCCAAAATAGCCAAGCATTGCTCTTTCTTGGGCTTGTGTTCGGCGTCGTTAGGAAAGCCGTTGGTTTTAGTGAGGACTTTACGGTAGGTCTTATCTTTGGTCAGCAAAAAGCTGGCCATTGCGCGCCACAACGCTAAGTCTTCTAGACAGGGACTTAAGCTGGCCTGCCTATCCAATAAGGGCGCAATCTCTGAATCCGCCGCCAAATGGCTGGCAGCAAAGCGTATCAAGGGCAACAAAGCCTGCTGCACCTGATCGGTCAACACGCTGCTGACCAGCGTTAATTCCTCGACGAATAAATGCTGCAACACCCGCTCCATGCTAGCCAGCGATTCGGTGTCTGGCTGACCATGCAATTCATGGGCTTTTTTGATCCACTGATCACGCTTGGCCAACATATTGGCTAACAAGGCCGTCAACTTCTCCGCGTCGTTGTCCATGTAAGTTAAGGCCAAGCTCACCGTGTCATCGGTCTGGCTTTCATCCACAATGTCGGCCAAGGTCAGGCGCGCGGCTTCCAAATAGTGGCGATCGGCATCGTCACTGACTGCCGGCTGACCACCAAAGCGACTGAGCAATGGCATTTGCCGGGTTAGACTGCTGCACAAGGCATCCATGGTGAGGATGCGCAAACGACTAGGCTGCTTGATCAATTGCCAATCTTTTCGGGCCGATTGCTGCAAGGCTAGCTCAGCGAGTTGCCTGGTTTTTAATTTGTGCGGCGCCGTTTCCGGCTGGGCTTGCTCGGCCTGTTCCAAGCTCAAGAGTATGCGGTTACGCATTTCCGTGGCGGCTTTATTGGTAAAGGTCAGGGCAATGATTTCTTCTGGCTCGTCCACCGTTGCCAGCAAACTTAAATAGCGCTGCGTGAGCAATTCGGTTTTGCCGGCTCCGGCAGGCGCCTGCACGATAAATGAACGCCACTCTAAAGCCTGTTCGCGAGCAGCGGCATCCGATGCCATTAGCGCTTCACTCATGCGCTAGCCTCCGTTATAACCGCTTGCGCGCGCTCAAACTGCACGCTGCGTTCAGCTAAGCGCAGCAAGGGCAACACATCGCAATAAACAAAATCGCTTTCTTTATTGACCAGCACGCTGGCCTCGCCAGCTTTAATTTCGGCGGCGATGGCTTTTAAACTGGCCTGCCAATGGTCTAACAGAGCGGCCCAATCAGCGAAATCATTAAACACTTTATTGCTGCGCTTCTCTGTGATGTCCCATACCTTAGGCAACAAGCCGGCTTCGGCCGCCAGACCGGCAAATCGGGTTTCGTCACTGCGCACTTTAGCAAAGCATACCGCCGCCACGTCCTGTTCAGTCAAGGCCAGCACCGCATAAATAGGCAGTTGCGGCTCGGCAATGCGCGCGTCAGCCCAGCTCTTGTAATCAAGCCGGTTGCCGGTTTTGTAATCAATTACCACCAAGCGGCCATCGGCTAAACGGTCTATGCGATCCACGCTGATAGTCAAGGGCAAGCCCTCTAGGTTTAGATTGAATTTCTTCTCGCAATCTTGCACGCTAAAATCAGCGCGCTGGCACTCCAAATTCAAGCTATCGTTAAGCAGTTGGTGCAAGCGCTTATGCTCTATCTGCAGCACTTGAGGCGGCAGGTATAAATGCGCCTCAAGGCGACTGGCCTCAATCGCCTTACCAATAGCGGTATCTATCGCTTGCCAGCGCTGCGCTGCCGTCATGGCTAATAAGCGGCTTAGACTCTGGCATTCTTGCCAGAAAAACTGCAAGACTTGATGCAATAAACTGCCGCGCGTCATGCTATCCAAGCCGTCCACCGGCGTTTGCAATTTGCCGGCACCCAAGCGGTATTGATAAAAAGCCCAAGCTGGGCAAACGGCTTGCGTCGCCAATAGCTTGACCCCGCCGCTTATTTTTTCATCCA
>SXLB01000084.1 GCA_005777825.1 Methylotenera sp.
AAAAGCCTTGGCGCATTCGGTGAACACGGTGGCCATCCGTTTATTGCACGAAATAGGGCCGAGGTATGCACAAAACTACATCACCCGTTTTGGCTTTTCTGCGGACGATCACCCGCCTTATTTGACCATGGCTTTGGGTGCAGGGTCGACCACGCCCATGCAAATGGCCGGCGCTTACGCGGTGTTTGCTAACGGCGGTTACCGAGTGAAACCCAATCTGATTACTAAAATTGTTGACCACAATGGCAAGGTGCTGGTCAGCAATAAATTCACTCAAGCGGGCAACGGCGCACCACGGGTAATAGACGCGCGCAATGCCTTCATCATGAATTCCATGCTGCAAAGCGTGATTGAAAATGGCACGGCCATGCGCGCCTTAAACTTAGGTCGCAGTGATTTGGCCGGCAAAACCGGCACCACCAACGAGCACATCGATGCTTGGTTTGCTGGCTACAGCCCAAGGCAAGTGGCGGTGGCCTGGATAGGCTTCGATAAACCGCGGCCCATGGGCTCGGGTGAAACCGGTGCGGGCGCCGCCTTGCCCATGTGGATACGATACATGGCCGGCGCCTTACGTGGCGTCCCGGAAGAAGCGATGTGGATGCCGGATGGGGTTGATGCGGTCAGCGTGCATGCCGACAACGTCGATCGGGTGGAGTATTTCTATCATGAAAACTTGCCTAACGCGCCTACGACTAGCCCCGCTGCGGCCGGCGCGCCGGTGGCTGAGCCCAACGCCCTAAACCAAGCTCAGCAAGTGCTGCAGCCTGCTGCCCATTAAGCTCATGCGCACCCATTATGGCCAAAGAAAATTTACAGCAACTGCGGCAAGTCATTGCGCAACAAGCGGCCAGAATGATGGCCGAAGAGGGCATTTCCGATTTTGCCTACGCGAAGAAAAAAGCCGGCCGCCAATTTAATGCCATAGACAATTTGTCCTTGCCTTCCAATGCCGAAATAGAGGAAGAATTAAGGCTGTATAACCAGCTTTTTTTAAGTGAGGAACAGCCGGAAAATTTGCTGACCTTGCGCAAAAATGCGCTGTTCACCATGCAATTATTAGAAAAATTCAACCCGCATTTGACTGGCCCGGTGTTGGATGGCACAGCTGGCTTAGGGTCGGAAACACACATTCATCTTTTTGCCGATAGCCTAAAAGAAGTGGAGATGTTTTTGCTCAACCAAGGCATCCCATTTGAAACCAATGAAAAATCCTATCGGGTGAGTAACGAAGGCAAGCGCGATAAAAAAGCCGGGCCTAGAAAAAAAGTGCCGGTCTTTTCATTGGAAACCGAAGCCGGTGAAATCAAGCTCAGCGTGTTTGAGGTGGATGAAATTCGCGTCGCCACCCGCCGTGCCGCTGATGGCAGCAACGCCGAGCGCGCCACCATCAGCGAGGTGATGGCTTTAGTTTAGTAATCTGATGCTTCAGGCCTTGGGGTTAAAGGCCTAAAGTTAAAGAACCGATTACTTAGCGCTTAACCAACGCGCTGCATCGAGCGCATAGTAAGTCAAAATGCCATCGGCCCCTGCCCGCTTAAAGGCCAACAGGCTTTCCATGACGCAGGCCTGCTCATCCAACCAACCGTTTTGTGCCGCTGCTTTAAGCATGGCGTATTCGCCACTGACTTGGTAGGCAAAGGTCGGCACGCCAAATTCGTCTTTTACCCGTCGCACGATGTCCCAATACGGCAGGCCAGGCTTGACCATGACCATGTCGGCACCCTCAGACATGTCCAACGCCACTTCTTGCATGGCTTCGTCGCTATTGGCCGGGTCCATTTGGTAGGTGTATTTATTGCCCGCGCCCAAGTTAGCCGCAGAACCTACCGCGTCGCGGAATGGTCCGTAGAATGCGGAAGCGTATTTAGCCGAATAAGCCAGTATTTTGGTGTGGATGTGCGCGCTGCTTTCTAAGGCTTCGCGAATTTGCCCGACGCGGCCGTCCATCATGTCGCTAGGCGCAACGATGTCGGCGCCGGCATCGGCATGCGACAAGGCTTGCTTGACCAAAACCTCTATGGTTTCGTCGTTTAACACGTAGCCGGCTTGATCAATCAAACCGTCTTGACCGTGCGTGGTGAACGGGTCCAATGCCACATCGGTGATCACGCCTAGCATCGGGTAAGCCGCTTTCAGTGCGCGTACCGCACGTTGTGCTAAGCCTTCTGGGTTATAGGCTTCCGCTGCGTCCAAGCTCTTAAACGCACTGTCGACCACTGGGAATAAAGCCATGGCCGGTATGCCCAATTGCACGCATTCTGCCGCGGTTTTAAGCAGCAAATCGATGCTGACACGCTGCACGCCAGGCATGGAGGCCACGGCTTCGCTGCGATTATTGCCATCTAAAACAAACACCGGGTAAATTAAATCGTCTGCCGTTAATGTGTTTTCACGCATCATGCGACGAGAAAAATCGTCTTTGCGCATGCGGCGTGGTCTAGCGTAAGGGTAACTCATGTTCGTTCCTTTTTATATTCGGCGAAAACCAGCTGGGCCGTGTTTTTGTCGCTTATCCAAACACCCTAGCCAATTCCGCGCCCGGGTCGTCTTGACGCATAAAGGCCTCGCCCACCAAGAAACCTTGCACCTGGTTATCCATCATGAGCTTAACGTCGTCCGGCGTGAAGATGCCGGATTCCGTCACCACAAAGCGGTCTTCAGGCATGATTTTTAACAGGTCTAAAGTGGTTTGCAAGCTGACTTCAAAAGTACGTAAGTTGCGGTTATTAATGCCGATTAAAGGCGTATCCAATTGCAAGGCCAAGGCCAATTCATCGGCATCGTGCACTTCCACCAGCACGGCCATGCCCAGCTCGTTGGCCAGCGCTTCTAATTTTTGCATTTGCGCCAATTCCAAGGCCGCCACAATCAGCAAAATGCAATCGGCACCCATGGCGCGTGCTTCAAACACTTGGTATTCATCGATGATGAAATCCTTGCGCAACACCGGCAACTTGCACGCAGCCCGCGCATGTTTTAAGTAAGCGGCCGAGCCTTGAAAATACTGTTCATCGGTCAACACCGACAAACAGGCGGCGCCGGCTTTTTCGTAACTTTTAGCAATCTCAGCCGGCTTAAAATCTTCGCGTATCACGCCCTTAGACGGACTGGCTTTTTTAATCTCGGCTATCACCGCCGCTTTATTCGCCATGATTTTTTTATGGATGCTGCCGACAAAGTCGCGCGGCTCACCTTGCGCTTCTGCTTGGGCTTGCAGTTGGTCCAAGCTCACGGCCAATTTGCTCGCGGCCACCTCGGTTTTTTTGGTGGCTAAAATTTTATTTAAAATATCGGACATGGTGGGTTCTATTTAATTAAGTTCTATCTAGTTAGGTTAAAGGGCTAGCTGGCAGCATACTCTTGCAATGCGTTTAACTTGGCTAAGGCCAAACCTTGGTCTATCACCTCGGCCGCCTTGTTGATGCCGGCCGCCAAACTGTCGGCCAAGCCGGCCACGTATATAGCCGCCCCCGCATTAAGTAATACGATGTCGCGCGCCGCGCCCAGCTCGCCGTTTAACACGGCCAATATCATGGCTTTGGATTGCTCGGCATTGTCGATCTGTATGCTGGCAAGCGAGTGCAGCGGCAAACCAAATTGCGCCGGGTTAATGTTGTATGCCCTGACTTGGCCATTTTTTAATTCGGCCACGTGGCTGTCGCCAGTAAAGGAAATTTCGTCCATGCCGTCGGCGCCGCACACTACTAAGACGTGCTCGCTGCCTAGTTGCTGCAAGACTTGCGCCAATTTAACGGTCAAGGCTGGCGAAAACACGCCCATGACTTGGCGTTTAGCATTGGCCGGATTGGTCAGTGGCCCTAGCAAGTTAAACAGCGTGCGCACACCCAATTCACGGCGTACCGGGGCCGCGTGCTTCATGGCGCTGTGGTGATTAGGAGCAAACATAAAGCCTATGCCGATTTCGTCCACCGCATTGGCCACTTGCGCGGGGGTTAAATTCACATTGACGCCCAAGGCTTCCAAGACATCGGCACTGCCGCAACTGGACGACACCGAACGGCCGCCGTGCTTGGCCACTTTTGCCCCGGCGGCAGCGGCCACTAAAGCGCTCACCGTGGACACATTAAAGGTTTGGATGCCGTCGCCGCCGGTGCCGCAGGTGTCTATCAAATGCGGGCTCGCTAGTGTGGCTACCTTAGTTGACAATTCGCGCATGACGCTGGCAGCCGCGGCTATCTCGTCCACACTTTCGCCTTTGATGCGCAGTGCCACTAAAATCGCTGCCATTTGCGCGTGCGTCAATTCGCCCGACATCACTTGCCGCATCAAGGCCTGCATCTCGTCAAAGCCCAAGTCTTGGCCGTTGATGAGTTGATTTAAGGTGGGTGCAAACGCCATGCTTAGGCTTTCAGGAAGTTCTGCAAGAGGGCGTGACCGTGCTCAGTCAATATCGATTCCGGATGGAATTGGACGCCTTCTACGCTCAAGGTTTTATGGCGCACGCCCATGATTTCACCGTCTTCGGTCCAGGCGGTGATTTCTAGGCAATCGGGCAAGCTGGCTTTTTCTATTACCAAGGAATGGTAACGGGTAGCGGTGTAAGGGTTAGGCAAACCGCTGAACACGCCGATATTGTGGTGGTAAATTAATGAAGTTTTGCCATGCATCAATTGCTTGGCGTGCACGATTTTGCCGCCGAAGGCTTGGCCTATACTTTGGTGGCCTAAGCAAACGCCTAGCAATGGAATTTTGCCGGCAAATTCTTTGATTAAGGGCACGCTAATGCCGGCTTCATTGGGGGTGCAGGGGCCAGGTGAAACCACAATGTGGGTGGGCTTGAGCGCCGCCACTTTGGCTAAATCAATTTCATCGTTACGGTAAACCTGCACGTCTTGCCCCAACTCGCCTAAATACTGCACCAAGTTGTAGGTGAAGGAATCGTAATTATCTATCATCAGTAACATAGTTTTTCACCGTTTTCTTTCATGATGGCTTCTAAGATTAAGCGCCGGCAGGCCCTTAATTATCCAGCCCCGCTTGCACTAACTCGGCCGCACGCAACACCGCTTTGGCTTTGTTTTGCGTTTCTTCCCATTCGCTTTGCGGCACGGAATCGGCCACGATGCCGGCCCCTGCTTGCACGTAGAGCATGTTGTTTTTAATCACACCGGTGCGTATGGCAATCGCCACGTCCATGTCGCCGTTAAAGCCAAGGTAACCGACGGCGCCCGCGTATATGCCGCGCTTGCTCGGTTCCAACTCGTCTATGATTTCCATGGCCCGCACTTTAGGCGCGCCGCTGACTGTGCCGGCTGGAAAAGTCGCTTTAATGACGTCTATGGCATCCATGCCGTCTTTCAGTTTGCCTTCCACGTTGCTGACGATGTGCATGACGTGCGAGTAACGCTCTATCATCATGTTGTCGGTGACTTTGACGCTGCCGGTTTGTGCCACGCGACCCACGTCATTGCGGCCTAAATCCATCAATTGCACGTGCTCGGCACGCTCTTTTGGATCGGCCAATAACTCCTCGGCCAAGGCCAAATCTTGTTCGCGGTTTTTACCACGTGGCCG
>SXLB01000085.1 GCA_005777825.1 Methylotenera sp.
ATACCGATACAAGCACCAGCAGCGCCTAAACCAATAATTAAACCAATACCAACGCCTGTGTAGGCTTGAATCATTGCTAAAGAATCCATTTTATTACCCTCTCTAAAATTAAACTTACAACTAAAAACTACTTATTAAAAAATAACACTACTTAAAAAAACTAATGCGATTCATGCGCCATGGCTAAGTAAACGACCGTTAACATCATGAATATGAAGGCTTGCAATGCCACGATTAAGATGTGGAATATAGACCAGCCGGCGCCTAAAATAGCACCGAAGATGGTGCCGGACACACCGGTAGCCGCCCATAAGCCTAATAGCAAGAAAATAACCTCACCCGCGTACATATTACCGAACAGTCGCAATGAATGGGACAACGGTTTAGACACATACTCGATTAAGTTGAATAAGAAGTTAGCTGGCCAAACCCAGATTTTGCTACCAAACGGCGCGCAGAATAGTTCGTGGATAAACCCGCCTAAGCCCTTCACTTTAACCGAGAAGAATATCATCAATATCCAAACTGAAAGGGCTAGCGCAAATGTAGTGTTGATGTCAGATGTTGGAACGGCGCGCCATTTTGCGTGCTCGCCACCAAAGAAAGCCACGATGCTGGCAACCCAATCGACCGGCAAGAAGTCCATGGAATTCATGGCAAACACCCATAAAAATACCGTTAGGGCAGTTGGGGCAATAAAACTATGGCGGTTACCGTGGAATATGTTTTTGACTTGATCGTCTACGAAATTAAAAATCAGTTCAACAAAGGCCTGGCCCTTGCTAGGCACGCCGGCCGTCGCTTTGCGCGCCACCAACCAGATCAAACCCATGACAATTAAACCCAATGCCACCGACATCACGAAGGTGTCTACGTGCAAAGTCCAAAACCCAGCACCCTCACTCACAGGGTGGGCGTTAAAACTTAAATGGTGCTCTATGTATCCAGATGGGGTAAGTCCGTGTTCTGCACTGTTTGCGTGTTCTGTAGCCATAATCCGATATTTACTTTAACTAAATGGGTTTAAATTAAACGTTTAATCTACTCAGCGCTGCGCCGGAAAATAGGGCGGCAGCTGCCAATCCAGCAATCAGCGCAAATGGCACCAACTGCCCGTACACATTAAAAATGATTGCCAACAAAACGACAATCACTAAAATTTTTACCGCTTCCGCTTTTAATAAATTTAATAAAATAGCGGTTGGATCTTCACTTCGAGCTTGCCTGCTAGCAATCTTACTGGCCATCAAGGCACCGATGATGACCGATGCGCCGCCTAATAATGCCGACATGCCACCGTGTAATCCCGTTAAAACCAGTGCAACTAGCGCAACCGCCATCGTGGCGATCAGCTGAACCTTAAGCATTTTACTAAACACATCGGCTGTAATGGCTGCTGACAAAGACTTAAACCCAGTTAATTGATTGCTTTTTTGTTGCTAGCCAAACGATTCTTAAGCTGCATCGATTAGTAAAGACCGCGATTCTGAATTAATAGCCAGTTTTAGTCAAGAACTAACTATAAGCAAAAATAGGCACTTAGCGCATCATTTTGCTAATAATCTCATCCAGCTGATCGAGATTGGCGTAGTTAATTTTTAATGTGCCTGAGCCATTTGAGGCGGCTTTGATAGACACGGTAGCGCCTAACTTTTCACTTAATGCTTGTTCTAGGCTTAAAACGTCACGATTTTGTTTGGTTTTCTGACTTACCTTCTGCCCGGCACTTGGCTTGTTTGTAGCCTCGTCAGCTTGGTGTTTTTTTACTAAAGTCTCGGCATCACGCACTGAAAAATTATTTTGCACGATTTGCTCAGCCAGCATTACTTGCTGCGCACCAGACAAACCAATTAAAGTACGGGCATGGCCCATGTCTATTTTTCCGTGCATGAGCATGTCTTGCACTGGGGCAGACAGGCTTAACAAACGCAATAGATTAGACACGGCCACGCGCGAGCGACCAACCGCCAAAGCCGCTTTTTCATGGGTCATGTCGAATTCGTCTATCAGGCGCTTAATGCCTTGCGCTTCCTCTAAGGGATTGAGATTTTCCCTTTGTATGTTCTCGATCAATGCCATGGCCAAGGCCGATTCGTCGGCTATTTCACGCACTAAAACCGGCACCTCTTCTAGGCCAGCCATCTGACTTGCGCGCCAACGCCGTTCACCGGCAATAATTTCATAGCGTTCGTCATCAATGTGACGCACCAATATAGGCTGCATGATGCCTTGGCTTTTTATCGACTCGGCCAGCGTTTGCAGTGCGGCATCGTCCATGTAGCTGCGCGGCTGGTATTTGCCCGGTTGCAACTGCTCCACTTTTAATACGAGTAAGGAATCGGCCTCACCCACCGAACCCATGTCGCCTGCCAACAGCGAATCCAAGCCGCGACCCAGTCCTCTATTTAAGCTTTTTACTTTAACCATGTTTTTTCTCTTTACGATTGATGTCTTTTTCACTGACTTCTTTTGCCAGCTCTAAATAAGCCTGCGCACCCTTGGAATTTTTATCGTAGGTTAAGACCGGCATGCCGTAACTTGGGGCCTCAGCCAAACGAATATTGCGAGGTATGATGGTTTTATAAACTTTATCGCCAAAGTGGCTTATTAACTGCGCGGACACTTGCTGAGCCAACATATTGCGATTATCGAATAGGGTGCGCAACAAGCCTTCAATTTCTAGGGTAGGATTCAAACGCGCCCGTACTTTTTTAATGGTGTTGACCAAATCCGACAAGCCCTCTAGGGCATAGTATTCACATTGCATGGGAATCAACACTGCATTGGATGCGGTTAAGGCATTAACCGTGACCAAATTGAGCGCAGGCGGGCAATCGAGCAATATGAAATCGTAGGCTTTCGCTCCCTCGCTATTAAGCAATTTGGCTATGGCCACTTTTAAGCGGTTTTCCCTAGCCAGTTCATTGACCAATTCGACTTCCGCACCGGCTAAATCTCTGTTGGCTGGGGCAACGTCAAACCCACCTTTAGCGCTACTGACAATCACCTCTTGCAGGGATTTATCGCCAATTAATACGTGGTATATGCTGTGCTTAAGAAACGCTTTATCGATGCCACTGCCGGTACTGGCATTGCCCTGCGGATCCAAATCTATCAACAATACCGCTTTACCTAAATTGGCTAGACTGGCGGCCAGATTAACACTGGTAGTGGTCTTGCCAACGCCGCCTTTTTGATTGGTGATAGCTAAAATTTTCATGGGGATGTAATTTTTAATTTTATTTTAAGTTTAAAAAAACAAGATGCCGCTCAGCATCCAAACCAGCTACCTTTAACACTTCAATTTTCATCAGCGCCACGCCATCTTGCTCATCAGCCAAGCGTTGAAATTGCTGCGCGGCCAACTCCTGCTCTGGCAACACGCCTTTCATGGCTAACCAGACGCCGGTTTTTGCCAATAAATGCCTGCTCAGTTTAACAAATAGCGCCAACTCGGAAAATGCGCGAGAAATAATCACCTCAAAACCCGAACCGTTGTTTATGCCATCTGGTTTTAAGGCCTCAACTCGACCGCTGGCCACATGAAAATTGTGCAAGGCCAATTCACCTTTAACCTGACGCATAAAACTGGCCTTCTTTTGCACCGAGTCTATGGCCGTCACTTGCAACTCTGGCAAACATATAGCCAAAGGTATGCTAGGCAAACCGGCCCCAGCACCGACGTCCAGCAAATTTTTTGCTGACAAAGCCTGCACGTGTGGCAACACACTTAAACTGTCCAATAGGTGCAAGCTTACCATGTCCAATGGGTCGCGGATGGCCGTTAAATTATGCACTTTGTTCCACTTATCGATCAGCAATAAATAAGCCAGCAATTTGGCCTGTTTATCGGCGCTGACCTGCAGCTGCATGGCCAACAAACCCGCCTCCAATTTAGCCGCCAACTGAGACTGCAAGGTCATGCCATGCGCTCTACTTTTTTAGCGCGAGATTGGCGCTTTAAGTAAACCAGCAACAATGAAATGGCGGCTGGGGTAATGCCAGAAATTCGGCTGGCTTGGCCTATGGTTTCCGGTTTCTGCGCGTTCAATTTTTGCTGCGCTTCTATAGGCAGTCCGTGTATTTCACGGTAGTCCAAATCACTGGGTAAAGCGGTGTTTTCTTGACCGCGACTACGCGCCACTTCATCGGTTTGTCGGTCTATATAGCCTTGGTATTTAGCCGCAATTTCAACTTGCTCGCGCACCGCCGGTTCTACTTCACCTAAGCCATCGTCACTCAAGGACAACACATCGGCGTAACTGACTTCCGGCCTACGCAGCAACTCAAACAAACTGTATTCGTGTTCCAAAGGCTTGCCGAACAATGCCGTCATTTTTTCTGGGGTGATGTTAGCCGGCTGCACAAAGGTTTTTTTAAGGCGCTCTTGTTCTCGGCTTACTGCTTCTAATTTTGTGCTGAAGGCAGCCCAACGCTCGTCGTCCACCAAACCTAATTGGCGGCCGATTTCCGTTAAACGCATGTCGGCATTGTCTTCTCTTAACTGCAAGCGGTATTCGGCTCGGCTGGTAAACATGCGGTAGGGCTCGGTCACGCCGCGGGTGATTAAATCATCCACCAACACCCCTAAATACGCTTCATCACGCGCCGGGCACCATGCCTCTTTACCTTGTGCATACAAAGCCGCATTGGCGCCGGCTAACAAACCCTGGGCGGCAGCTTCTTCGTATCCGGTTGTGCCATTTATTTGGCCAGCAAAAAACAAGCCGGCCACTGCCTTGGTTTCCAATGATCGTTTTAAACCACGCGGATCGTAATAATCGTATTCGATGGCATACCCAGGGCGCAATATGTGCGCTTGCTCCAAGCCCTTGACCGTTCTCACCAAGGCCAATTGGATATCAAATGGCAAACTGGTGGAAATCCCGTTTGGGTAAACTTCATTGGTGTTTAAGCCCTCGGGTTCCAGGAAAATTTGGTGCGATTCTTTGTCAGCAAATCGGTGTATTTTATCCTCGACACTGGGGCAATAACGTGGGCCTACGCCTTCAATCACACCGGTATACATAGGCGATCTGTCCAACCCACTGCGTATGATATCGTGCGTGCGCTCGTTGGTATGGGTAATCCAACAGGGCAATTGCGCCGGGTGTTGGGCGGCGTTGCCTAAAAACGAAAACACCGGCACCGGGTCATCGCCAGGCTGTATGGTCATGACGGAATAATTTATGGTTCGACCGTCAATTCTTGGTGGCGTGCCGGTTTTCAAACGGCCGGCCGGCAAACCAATTTCACGTAAACGCGCCGCCAAGGAAATAGCCGGGGGATCGCCGGCACGACCCGCACTGTAACTTTGCATGCCCACGTGCACCAAGCCACCCAAGAATGTGCCGGCAGTTAACACCACGGCTTGCGATTTAAAGCGCAAGCCTATCTGCGTAACCACGCCAACAGCCCGATCGCCTTCTAAAATAATGTCGTCCACGGCCTGTTGAAATAGCCAAAGATTGGGTTGATTTTCCAAACGACGACGGATAGCGGCCTTATATAAAACGCGATCAGCCTGTGCTCGCGTTGCTCTAACCGCAGGCCCCTTGCTGGAATTTAAGATACGGAACTGTATGCCGCCTTCATCGGTAGCCGCAGCCATAGCGCCACCAAGCGCATCGATTTCTTTAACCAGATGGCCTTTGCCTATGCCACCTATACTTGGGTTGCAGGACATTTGCCCCAAGGTTTCAATATTATGCGTAAGCAATAGGGTTTTTTGCCCCATGCGCGCGCTGGCCAGCGCCGCGTCGGTGCCGGCATGGCCGCCGCCTACCACAATAACATCAAAATTATCCGGAAAATTCATTTAAATACACATAACTTTCAATGACTTAGTAAGATTTTTAGCTCAACTACAAGCTGGCTTACACAAAGGCTAGATTTTACTTTAATAGCCGCCAATAGTCATGTAAAAGCGGCTTTTTTAAGCGCCTAAAACTAAAGTAGGTGCTCCAAAAAGAGCCTTTTACAATATTGTAATAATTTATTAACCGGGCTGAGCTACACTGCGACAGTAAAAAATCTAGAGCAAATTGCTTCAAACTGCTTTATCATGTCAGGTGGAACTGTATAGTTTAGCAAGATCACTTTTATTAATTAAGACGGAGTACCAAATGAAACAATTAAATATTCTTTTAGTAGCATTGCTTGGCCTTACTGCAGTTTCTGCTCAAGCCAGCGTTGCCAATGCAGAAAAATTAATTATGATTTACACTACCCAAGCTAAAGCGGCCAACCCAGAATACACAGGCCCAACAGTAGCAGATGGTAAATTCTTTTTTAACCGTAAAGTTAAATTGGGCAACGGCAAAGAAATGGCTTGTGCATCTTGCCATACAGCGAATCCAGCAGACAACGGTAAACACGTTGCCACCCATAAAGTTATCCAACCTTTGTCACCTGCAGTCAATGCAAAACGTTTCGCTGACTTCGAAAAAGTAGAAGCCAAATTCACGCAACATTGCACGGACATTATTGGCAGCGACTGTACGCCAGCTGAAAAAGCCAGCTACATCACTTACGTATTAACTGAAAAAACACCAAGCGCTAAGAAATAGGCTTGGTTTTTCTGGCCTGATTTAGGCCAACAAAAAAGCAGTGTTTCACGTGAAACACTGCTTTTTTTACGTCCCAATTCGCTGCACTCCAGGCATAAAGCCCTTGAGGCTTACTTGCCGATACAAAACTTACTGAATATTTCACCTAACAAATCATCCGGCGTAAATTCGCCAGTGATGCTAGCAAGCGCATGCTGCGCCAAGCTTAGTTCTTCGGCCAACAGTTCGGCCGCAGCCAATTGAGCGCTCGCCGCATGCAGATGGCTTTTTACTTTGAGCAAGGCATCCAAATGCCGCGCCCTGGCCATAAAAATGCCTTCCGAGTTATTTTGATAGCCGGCTAATGCCAATAAGTGGCTTTTTAGTAACTCCATACCGGCACCGGTTTTAGCCGACAAATAAACGTGTACGGCGCCATCCACTTGCTTAGCCAGGGGCGGCTCTTGGGCCACGTCAATTTTGTTGTGCACCCATATTTTATGAATTTCCTGCGGTAATCGCGCTAAAATCGATTTTTCCGTTTCGGTAATACCATGGGCTGCGTCCACTAATAATAATGCGATATTCGCGCTTTCTGCAGCTCGCCATGTTCGAGCAATACCAAATTTTTCTACTTCATCGTCGGTGTCACGCAAACCTGCTGTGTCTATGACATGCAATGGCACACCGTTTATTTGTATGGCATTTTTTATGGTGTCGCGGGTGGTGCCGGCAATTGAGGTGACAATGGCGATGTCTTCGCCTGCCAATTGATTCATCAAACTGGATTTACCCACATTGGGCTGACCAACCAAAACCACGTTTATGCCTTCACGCAATAAACTGCCTTGCTTGGCTTTAGCGAACACCGAATCCAGTTCCGCTGTGATGGCAGCCAATTTATCTTTAACGCGCCCTTGGCTAATGAAATCAATTTCTTCTTCGGGAAAATCCAAGCACGCTTCTACGAACATTCTTAAATCAATCAGCTTTAACAACAAAGCATTGATACTCATGGAAAACTCGCCTGACAGTGAGCGCACCGCACTTTTTGCGGCCTCACTGGTGGCCGCATTAATCAGGTCTGCTACCGCCTCGGCCTGCGCTAGATCGATTTTATCGTTTAAATAAGCGCGACGGGTAAATTCTCCCGGTTCGGCTTGTCTTGCGCCTAATGCAATGCAGCGGGCCAACAAAATTTGCATGAGCGCCGTACCGCCATGTGCCTGCAATTCCAGCACGTCTTCACCGGTATAGGAATGTGGGTTGGCATAGAAAATAGCGATGCCACGATCAATTAACTCGCCGTTGTCCTGACGAAAATCTAGGTAAGCGGCGTGGCGCGTGGCAGGGCATAGCCCCAACACGCCTTGGGCAATAATGGCCGCATTGGGCCCAGAAACCCTAACTACACCAATGCCGCCCGCGCCACTGGCCGTGGCGATGGCAGCGATGGTGTCGGATGACTTAGTGCTTGCCACCTGATTTTTTTAGCAGGGCAGCGGCATGGATAGACTTGTTCACATACCATTGTTGCCATATGGAGATAATGTTGTTCACTACCCAATACAAAACCAAACCTGCCGGGAAGAAGAAGAAGAACACACTGAATACCACCGGCATCCAAGTCATGACTTTGGCTTGAATGGGATCGGTAGGCTTAGGGTTAAGCTTGGTTTGTATGATCATGGACAGCCCCATGATTATCGGCAATATATAGTAGGGGTCCACTGCGGAAAGATCTTGTATCCAACCAAAGAATGGCGCATGGCGTAACTCCACTGAACCCAATAACATCCAATACAGTGAAATAAACACTGGGATTTGTATCAATATAGGTAAGCAACCGCTCATGGGGTTGATTTTTTCAGTTCGGTAAATGTCCATCATGGCCATTTGCATTTTTTGCCTGTCGTCGCCAAATTTTTGTTTAAGAGCTTCTAAGCGGGGGGCCAATTCACGCATTTGCGCCATAGAGCGGTAACTCTTAGCCGACAAGGGGTAAAAAGCTGCTTTAATTAACAAGGTTAATAAAATGATGGCCACGCCCCAGTTGTTTACTAATGCGTGTATTTTTGCCAACACCCAAAACAGCGGCGCGGCCACTATGATCAACATGCCGTAATCCACCGTGTACTCAAGGCCAGGAGCGGCGGCGATTAAATCGTCTTTAATTTGTGGTCCTGAAAACAATTTGGCTGGCACCATTAAACTGGCACCTGGCGCAATGGTTTCTAATGGGCTTTTTGTACCAATTCTGTACATGTGCTCATTTAGTTTTTCCGTATAAAACTCGCGGGCCAAGCCTTCTTTTGGTATCCAGGCGCTAACGAAATAATGTTGCAGCAATCCAACCCAACCGTCTTTTGTATTGAGTTTAAGTGGCTCTTTTTCCATGTCCGAGAATGACATTTTCTTAAATTTTGTGGCATCCGTGTAATACGACCCACCAGTGAACGTAGGCATCAAAGCCGAGCCTTGATTGGATTCATTATCATGGACGATTTGATAGTAAACCGTAGGCGCGATCGGCGCTTCCGTATTGTTGTGTATCTCGTAATTGACGTCTATAGCGTACTTTTGACGGTGGAAAGTGTAAATTTTATCAACGTTGACGCCATTGCTTGCCCAAGTTAAACGCACTTCTAATTTATCTTGGCCTTCTTGCAGCTCATAACTGTTCGCCGTGCTGCTAAACAAGGCTTGATGAGTGGGTAAATCGGTGCCCAATAAACCCGATTGCGCTACATACGTCATGGGTTGGGCGGCATCGTCCAACAGCACAAAATTGTTTTTATCGTTATCTGCCGCGCGATGCTTAAGCAATACTAATTTGCGTAAATCACCACCGGTAGTCTCAATTTCGGCTTGATAAAGATCGGTTTTCACACGGATTCTTTGTGCCTGTTGCAGCTTGTAATCTCCGGCAGTGGGTTCGATGGATGCGGTAGCAACTTGGTTTACTTGTGCTGGGTTGGTATTTTGCACTGCAGCCTGTTGCGCCACGGCAACCGGGGCTTGTTGGCGTTGCCATGCATCCCAAAGCATTAAAATCGACATTGAAAAAATGACAAATAAAACTAAACGTCTGGTATCCATGATTTTTAAGTTATCTTTAGTAAAAGGTTAGTAAGGGTGTGGACCAATACAGGTTAAGGAATGGGATCGTGCCCACCTGCGTGCCATGGGTGACATCGAAGTATACGACGCAAAGCATAATAACTGCCCTTTATTGCTCCGTGCGTATTTATGGCTTGCGTAGCGTAAGCTGAACAGGTGGGATAAAAACGACATTGCTGACCAAAAAATGGGCTTAGCAATATTTGATAGCCTCGTATTACCCAGATTAATAGTTGCGCCGTGATTTTCATTAGTGCTGATTGCTACGCCTCTTGGCCTTTATCGTGGTTGATTTTCGCTCGTGCTAAGCGCTGATTCAATTTTACCACTAGCGCATTGAACTCCTGTTTAATTAACTGAAAATCGCGCTTATCGAACTTCTTTTGCACCCGTAAAATAATATCGGCTGGCGAAATTTCATGCTGTTGCAAGCGAAAAAGTTCGCGCAAAACGCGCCGCATGTAATTTCTGCTGACTGCCAATTTAGCGGTTTTCTTGCCAACCACTAAGCCTAAGCGCGGCTTTTGTAGTTGGTTGGCTTGATAATGCAAGGCTAGGTATTCTGTTGCAATCCGCTTGCGGAAATTAAAAACGGATGAAAATTCATCCGTTTTAATCAATTTGGCTTCTTTAAGGAGCCTGTAGCTTGGCATCATTACCTAAAATTTTAGTATTTATCAGGATAATGTGCGCTGTAAAATTAGTCCGCTTCGGACTAAAAATTACAGACCTAAACGTTTGCGACCCTTAGCGCGACGACGAGCAATGACAGCGCGGCCGCCTTTGGTTGCCATGCGAACTAGAAAACCGTGAGTGGTTGCACGACGTGTTTTAGATGGTTGATATGTACGTTTCATGTATTACTCCAACAAGCAAATAGCTATAAAGGGCGCTATTAAACACGATAAGCATCTATTTTGTCAACGTTTATTTAGTTTTGCCTAGTAAGTAAATGCCTGTGGATAAGTTTGACTAAACAGGCTAAAATGCCAACGTCGGCTGAATAAAAATAAATAATAAAATTCACAGCCAAAAATTCAATAATTAATTTAGTAAAACAAGCACTTAGATAAACTTGTTTGGTAAATAAACGAAAGTAAATAACAATAGAAGATGCATAATTTTTGGCCTACTTGTCTGAGCCGTTTTGAACAAGAGTTGTCTAAGCAACAATTCAACACTTGGATTAAACCGCTCTTTGCCGAAGTCAATGGCAATGTACTGAGATTGGTTGCGCCTAATCGCTTTGTTTTACAGTGGGTAAAAGATCGCTTTAATAAAAAAATCGAACAATTTGCGCGTGAACTGCAGTTAAACGACATACAAATCGATTTTGTAATTGCAAACATTGAGCCTGAACAAGAAGACAAAACGGCAGAAAAACTAAACGTCAATATCCAAACTGAGTTAAGTAAGCTAGCCACCACTCCATCGGTAGCTAAACCCGCTGGCAAAAAGACCGTGGAAGCAACTAAAGTTGTTTCCGGTTTAAACAGTGCGTTTAATTTTGAAAATTACGTAACCGGTAGGGCCAATCAGTTAGCCCGTGCCGCTGCTATACAGGTAGCAGAAAACCCTGGTGCGGCTTACAACCCATTATTCATATACGGTGGCGTGGGCTTGGGTAAAACCCATTTACTGCAAGCCATAGGCAATGAGTTAAAAAAACACAAACCGGACGCCAAAATTCGTTACCTGCATGCTGAGCGCTACGTAAGTGATGTGGTTAAGGCCTACGAAAATAAAGCGTTTGATGAATTTAAACGGCAATACCATTCCTTGGATTTACTTTTAATTGATGATATTCAGTTTTTTGCAAAGAAAGCTCGTACACAAGAAGAGTTTTTTTATGCCTTTAATTCTTTGATTGAAGCTAAAAAACAAATTGTCATCACCTGCGACACCTACCCTAAAGAAATCATGGATGTGGATGAGCGCCTAAGAACTCGCTTTAGTTGGGGTTTAACCGTAGCAGTGGAACCACCAGAATTGGAAATGCGCGTGGCCATTTTGTTAAAAAAAGCGGAAGCGGTTGATTTAAACTTACCCGAAGAAGTGGCCTTCTTTATTGCGAAACAAATACGCTCCAGCGTTAGAGAATTAGAGGGCGCGTTAAATCGTATTATTGCTATGGCAAAATTTACCGGCCATGCCATAGACGTGCATTTAGCAAAAGATGCACTTCGTGATTTAATAGCAGTACGCGGTCGTCAGGTCACCATGGAAAATATCCAAAAAACCGTAGCCGATTACTACAAAATAAAAGTGGCGGAAATGTACAGCAAGAAGCGCACGCGTAACTTTGCTCGGCCAAGACAAATAGCCATGGCTTTATCACGCGAACTGACGAATCACAGCTTTCCAGAAATAGGTGAGGCATTTGGTGGACGTCACCACACAACAGTGATGCACGCATGCGATGAAATTGATTTACTGAGAAAAAATGATCCGTCTTTTACGCGTGATATTGGTTTTTTAATCCAAGTCATCCGGGATTAATAACTGGTTAGGCTATGAATTAACTGTGGGTGAATTGCGGATAAAGACACTAATTTGTTAAAGCTAATTTTTAATCAACAAATTACCCACAGTAGAATATGCTTATACCAAGGTAGTTTTGATTTAATTAAATCATTGTTTTATTTGAAAAATAAACTGTTATACACAAAGTAACGCACCATTATTATTATTATTTATATATATATTATTTAGGTTATAAAGATGAATATACAAATCAACCGTGAAACCCTGTTAAAACCTTTAACATCCGTCACCAGTATTGTTGAAAAAAGGCATACCCTGCCTATACTCTCCAATTTACTATTGGAAGTAAGACAAAATAAAATTCATTTAACGGCCACCGATTTGGAAATGCAAATCTCACTAACTGTGGACAGTGCAACCACTGGTGATTTTTCTACCACCTTGTCCGCAAAGAAATTATTGGATATTTGCCGCTCTCTGCCTGATAACGCTGACATCAATATGAACACGACTGAAAGTCGTATTACATTAAAAGCAGCAAAAAGCCGCTTTAATTTACAAACATTACCAGCAGCAGATTACCCAGTAATGACTAAAACACAAGGCACAGCAACTCTGGTGGTTTTGGCGCAACGTGAATTAAAAGACTTATTAAAGCAAGTTGAATTTGCTATGGCACAACAGGACATTCGTTATTATTTGAATGGTTTATTGTTTGAAATTGCAGCTAATAAATTAAATATAGTGGGAACGGATGGTCACAGGTTGAGTTTTACTTCGACTGAATTAAAACAAAACTACGAAAAACAAGATGTCATCTTGCCAAGAAAGACTGTGGTTGAATTGATTAAGTTACTGGATGACAGTGATGATGAGGTGCAAATAGAATTGGCTAGCAATCAAGTGAATTTTAATTTCGCTAATTTAAAACTGATATCCAAAGTGATAGACGGTAAATTCCCAGATTACAACCGTGTAATTCCAGTGGGGCATCAAAACACCTTTAGCGTAGAAAGATTAAATGTATTGTTGGCTATGCAACGCGCATCCATTTTATCCAATGAAAAATACCGCGGCATCCGTATGGTGTTAAGTAATAATAATTTAAAATTGATCAGCACCAACAGTGATCAAGAGGAAGCGGAAGAAGAGTTAGAAATAAATTACAGTGGTGATGCATTAGACATAGGGTTTAACGTCACTTATTTAATTGATGTGCTAACCAACACCAATAGCGATCAAGCCAATTTTTCTTTTGCCGATGCCAACAGCAGTTGCTTAATTACCATCCCCAATAACCCTAATTACAAATACGTAGTTATGCCTATGCGTATTTAAAAAAGCTTTATGTTTCACGTGAAACAATCAATAGCATTAACCTAATAAATAACCATTTAATAAAAGAAAACGAGTATGGCTGAAAATAAAAAAGTTACACCTGATTACGATTCTTCCAGCATTAAAATTCTTGAAGGTTTAGACGCGGTTCGTAAGCGCCCGGGTATGTATATCGGCGATACGTCGGATGGCTCGGGATTGCATCACATGGTGTTTGAGGTTTTAGATAATGCTATTGATGAAGCCTTAGCCGGTCACTGTAATGAAATTAAGGTCACCATACATTTAGATAATTCCATCAGCGTGACCGATAACGGTAGGGGGATTCCTACCGATATTAAAGACGATGACATTAAATCGGTTAAACGCTCAGCTGCCGAAATTGTTATGACGGAACTGCATGCCGGCGGTAAATTCGACCAAAACTCTTACAAGGTTTCGGGCGGTTTACACGGAGTAGGGGTATCGGTGGTGAACGCCTTGTCGGATTGGTTACGCTTGAAAATTTACCGTAATGGCGAAATACACCAAATGGAATTTCAGCGCGGCGTGCCCATGGCACCCTTAGCCATGATGGGTAAAACAGAGAAGCGCGGCACGGAAGTGCATTTCTTGGCATCGGTGGAAACCTTTGTTTTGGTTGAATACCACTTTGATATATTGGCTAAACGCATACGCGAACTATCCTTCCTCAACAACGGTGTAAAAATTGAGCTTATCGATCAACGCAGCGGTAAGAGTGAAAACTTTGCTTATTCAGGCGGCATTAAAGGCTTCGTTGAATATATGAACCGTACTAAATCCGTGCTGCACCCAAAAACATTTTATGCCATGGGCGAAAAAGATGGCATGACCATAGAAGTGGCCATGCAGTGGAACGATTCCTACAGTGAAACCGTGCAGTGTTTTACCAACAATATTCCTCAACGCGATGGCGGTACCCATTTAACGGGTTTACGTACAGCCATGACGCGTACGCTTAATCAATACATAGAACAAACCGACATGGCTAAAAAAGCCAAGGTTGAAACCACCGGTGACGACATGCGCGAAGGTATTTGTTGTGTGTTATCAGTCAAAGTGCCAGACCCGAAGTTTTCATCACAAACCAAAGATAAGTTGGTGTCATCAGAGGTGCAACCTGTGGTGTCTGAGGTGGTGGCGGCTAAATTGGCAGAATTTTTACAAGAAAATCCTGCTGATGCAAAAATCATCGTAGGAAAAATCGTGGATGCGGCACGTGCACGTGAAGCCGCTCGTAAGGCGCGTGAAATTACCCGTCGTAAGGGCGTCATGGACACCATGGGCTTGCCTGGTAAATTAGCCGATTGTCAGGAACGCGATCCAGCAAAATGCGAAATATACTTGGTTGAGGGTGACTCCGCGGGCGGGTCTGCTAAGCAAGGCCGAGACCGTAAATTTCAAGCCATATTGCCATTGAAAGGTAAAATTTTAAACGTAGAAAAAGCCAGGTTCGATAAGTTAATCGGCTCACAAGAGATCGCGACCTTAATTACTGCGTTGGGCACCAGCATAGGTAAAGCGGATTTTAATGTGGAAAAATTACGCTACCACCGCATCATCATCATGACC
>SXLB01000009.1 GCA_005777825.1 Methylotenera sp.
AACTGCGCTTCCAATTCGGCAATGCGCTCTTCAGGGCTGGCTGCAACGGGGTTGGCTAGTGCTTCCTCGTCGGCTTGCGTTGTAGGGTTGTCGTTTACGTTTTCAGTCATGAAGGGGTCCTGTGAATTTATTGCAATGCGTCATCAATGGGGATGGCTGGCAAAATCTCAAGCGAGAAAAGCTAATTTTTTTAATTATTTTTTTGAGGTTTAGAAAAGACGGGCAGTTTTGCCCAAGGCTATTTGGCCAAGCGGCCTATTAGTCACGGGCTTTGTAGCGATCGTAGCCCCATAGGTATTGGCTGGGGCATTGCAATATGGTGCGCTCAATTTCCCTATTGAGTAGGCTAGGGGTGTCTATGCCACCTTCGGCAATGGGCCGAACGTGTATGCTGTAGCCTCGCCCGTAAGCCAAGCGCTCACCAAATACCATGAGCACCTGCGCGCCCGTGGTTTTAGCCAATTTTGAGGCCAGGGTCATGGTGTAAGCTGGCCGGCCAAAAAACGGCGCCCATTCGCCTTCGCCTTCTTGCGGCGCTTGATCGGGCAAAATGCCTATGGCTTCACCGCGTTGCAAGGCTTTTAATAAATGTTTAACGCCTTGGGCATTGGCTTGCACCAAGCTGATTTGGCCACGTTGGCGCCCCAAGTTCATGATAGGTAGCATCCAAGCATGGCGGGGCGTGCGATAGAGTATGGTGATGGGGAAGCGGTTGGCCACGTACAAAGAAGTGATTTCAAAACAGCCTATGTGCGGGCTAAGGAATATCACCCCTTTGCCGCTGGCTAAGGCTTGTTCTATGTGTTCCCAGCCATCAAAGTTTTTTACCAAGGCAGCTTGACGTTGATCGCTACGCAGCCAGATGGCCAGGCTTTCAAGCAGGGCTTTGCCCGACTCGCCTATGCTAAGGCGCGCGGCTTTTTTAAATTCAGATGGATTGGGGTAGATGCCACTGGACTGTAAGTTGTCAGCACTAATGCGCGCGTGCTGCAGCGATAAAGCCGAGCCCACCCAGCCCAACAACTTGCCTAAGCCGTGCACAATCGGTAGCGGCAATAAGGCAAAGGCCGTCAGCAGTAATCGCAAAAAATTAAAACTTATAAAACGCATAATCGAATTATAACGGAGTCTGGATGGATGCATGACGATTCTTAAATGCGCTTGTCGGTATGCGGTTTTCTGGCCGTTAAGCCATCATTCGTTTGACGATAAGGCCGGCATTGAGGATAATTGAGGCAGTTAATCATCCTTATGGTCTTATAGAAAATGAAGCAATCTCATATAGAAGTTACCGAGCGTATCATAGAAAAAAGTCGGCCGACTCGTACGGCTTACTTGAATCGCATAGACGATATCCTCAATCGCGAACGCGGGGCCGATCGTTTAGGTTGCGCTAATGTGGCGCATGCGTTTGCTGCCATGCCGGCTAACGATAAATTGCGCGTGGTGGTCGAGAAGGCGCCTAACATTGGTATCGTCACGGCCTACAATGAGATGCTTTCAGCGCATCAACCTTATGTGAATTACCCAGACATCATCCGCGATGAAGCGGCTAAGCACGGTGCCACCGTGCAAGTGGCCGGTGGCGTGCCGGCTATGTGCGACGGCATCACGCAAGGTGAGCCTGGTATGGAATTGTCCTTATTTAGCCGCGACACCATAGCCATGAGTACCGCGATTGGTTTGTCACACGACGTGTTTGATGCGGCATTGTTATTAGGCGTGTGCGACAAGATCGTGCCTGGCTTATTAATCGGCGCCTTGCAGTTCGGCCATTTGCCTTGCGTGTTTGTGCCTGCTGGGCCGATGAGCACCGGCATCGATAACACCGCCAAATCCAAAGTGCGCGAGCAGTATGCACAAGGTAAAGTCACCCGCAAGGAATTGTTGGCGTCGGAATCGGCGGCTTACCACGGTGCCGGCACCTGCACTTTTTATGGCACGGCCAACAGCAACCAAATGTTGATGGAAGCCATGGGCTTGCATGTACCGGGTGCGGCTTTTATTCATCCGCACGATGGCATGCGCGAATTGTTGACGCGTGAAGCGGTGAAGATGGTCTTAGCTAAAACCAAAAAAGAACAGTTCACGCCTATCGGTCGCTTGGTCGATGAGCACGTGATTGTCAATGCCATGGTGGCCTTGTTGGCCACCGGTGGCTCTACCAACCATTTGATCCATTGGGTGGCGGTCGCGCGTGCGGCCGGCATCATGATAGATTGGACGGACTTCTACCACTTAGCTAAAACCACGCCGCTGTTGGCCAGTGTTTACCCTAACGGTAAAGCCGATGTTAACCAGTTCCAAGATGCCGGTGGCCCAGCTTTTGTTATCCGTGAATTGATAGACGCGGGCTATATGTTCCCTGATGTCTTAACCGTCGCAAACGGCGGCTTGCGCGATTACGGCAAAGAGCCGGTCAAAGAAAACGAGCAATTGGTCTGGCGCGATTTGCCAAAAGAAAGCCCGGACGACAGCATCGTGCGCACCGCGGCGGCGCCGTTTGATGAGTCAGGTGGCTTGCGTTTGCTTAAAGGCAATTTAGGTCGCAGCGTGATTAAGATTTCTGCTGTGCCAGCCGATCGCCACATCATTGAAGCGCCGGCTATTGTGTTTGATGCACAGGAAGAATTATTGGCCGCGTTTGATCGTGGTGAGTTGGAAAAAGACTTCATTGCGGTGGTGCGTTTCCAAGGGCCTAAAGCCAATGGCATGCCAGAGTTGCATAAATTAACGCCGCCTATGGCCGTGTTGCAAAACAAAGGCTTTAGGGTAGCCATAGTGACCGACGGTCGCATGAGTGGTGCCTCCGGTAAAATTCCAGCGGCCATCCACTTGAGCCCAGAAGCCTCTGCCGGTGGGCCTTTAGCCAAGGTGCGTGACGGCGACATCATTCGTTTGAATGCCACGGTGGGCATGGTCAACGTGCTAGTGAATGAAGACGAGTGGGCCGAGCGTGAAGTGGCCGAGTTGTCCGATAGCAAACGGCACAATAATGCACATGGCTTTGGTCGCGAGTTGTTTGGCGGCATGCGTAAGAATGTGCTGTCGGCTGAAGAGGGCGCCATCACCTGGCTTTAGAAAAATAAAAATTGCGGCGCTAAATTTCTACTCGCGCCTGGTCTTGCATGGCTATTTTTATTTTTCAAAGTAACTAAAATTTAGATCATTTATTAATTAGGTAAACACATGAACACATTAGATTTAGCCAATTACGGCCCCGTTATTCCCGTCATCGTCATCAACCGTGTGGAAGATGCCGTGCCCATGGCCAGCGCCTTATTGGAAGGCGGTATCCGTGTATTGGAAATCACCTTACGCACATCGTGTGCCTTAGCGGGCATGGAGGCGATTGCTAAAGCCCTACCAGAAGCCATTATGGGTTCGGGTACGGTGCGTAATATAAAAGACGCGCAAGCCTCCAAAGACGCCGGTTGCCAATTTGCGGTGAGCCCAGGCTACACCAGTGAGTTAGGTTTGGCCGCTAGAAAAATGGGCTTGCCCTTGTTGCCTGGCGTGTCCACTGGGTCTGAAATCATGATGGCCAATGCCGACGATTATTACTTCTTAAAATTATTCCCAGCCGTGGCCGTGGGTGGCATCAATTTGCTTAAAGGCTTTGCCGGCCCGTTCGGTGACGTGAAATTCTGCCCAACCGGTGGCGTGACGGTAGAAAGCGCACCGCAATTTTTAGCTTTGCCTAACGTGGTGGTGTGCGGTGGTACTTGGTTAACCCCGGTTGATGCGGTTGCGCGTGGCGATTGGGCGCACATTACTAAATTGGCTAAAGAAGCCAGCGCCATTAAAGCAGCTTAGTTTTTCCGGATTGACTATTGGGCTTTGCCATCTAGAGTGGTATCTAGGGCAAAGCCTTTTTTATGACGCAACAGTTTAGGAATGCCGCGTGCCGTTTGATTTAAAAAAATACAAAAGCATCGTCTTTGATTGCGATGGCGTGGTGCTCGATTCGAATGCGGTGAAAACCCATGCGTATTTTCGTACGGCCAAAAATTTAGGCGCCACCGACAGTCAGGCCCAAGCTTTGGTGGATTACCACGTGCGTTTGGGCGGCATCTCCCGTTACCATAAGTTTGATTATTATTTGCGTGAGATTCTGTCGCAAGAATCGACCCCAGCGGCCATCCAAACTTTGTTGGATGGCTTTTCCCGCGAGCTGGAAGACGGCTTGTTGCATTGCCCTATTGCGCCAGGTTTGGCGGCATTGCGTGCGGCCACGCCGCAGACCAACTGGATGATTTTGTCTGGTGGCGATCAAGAAGAAATTCGACAGCTGTTTGTGCGGCGTGATTTGGCCAGCTTGTTCGACGGCGGTTTGTTTGGCAGCCCGGATAACAAAGACACGGTGTTGGCTAGGGAGAAAGCCAGCGGCAATGTGACCATGCCGGCCTTATTTATTGGCGACAGTCAGTACGATTACCAAGCGGCTGGTCGAGCTGGATTGGATTTTGTCTTTTTGAGTGATTGGACAGAAGTGGCCGATTGGCAGGCCTACTGCCAAGCCCGGCAGATTGAGGTTTTCCCCAATCTGGCTGCACTATTAAACTAATCTAAACTAATCGGTCTTAAACCATCCCTGCTATTAAGCCGCCCCGTCCAGCATGCCTTGCGCACGGGATTGCGTGAGCTTGGCCGCGGCCAATGCGTTTTTTTCATTCCACTTTTTGCTCACCCAGCCTTGCAGGTTTTCCAGCACGATGTTGCTCATCGCTTCTATCCAAGCTGGGTGCTCATTTAGGGCCGGTATGTAGTGGTAGTCGCCGCCGCCATGGCTTTGGAATATATGCTTACCTTCCATGGCAATTTCTTCCAGGGTTTCCAAGCAGTCGCTGCTAAAGCCTGGGCAGACGATGTCTATGCGCGCGGTTTTAGCCGTGCCTAAATCCGCCAAGGTGCTGGCTAGGTAAGGTTTTAACCACTCTTGTTTACCAAAGCGCGATTGAAACGCCACCGTGTATTGCGTTTTGCTTAATTGCAAGGCTTCAGCCAGTAAGCGGCCGGTTTTATGGCACAAACAATGGTAGGGGTCGCCGTTGTTTAAGTGCGCTTTGGGCACGCCATGAAAACTCATGACCAATACGCTGGGCTGGCCATGCACTTGCCAATGCGCTTGAACGCTGGCGGCTAGGGCGGCAATGTAGTCCGGGTGGTCGTGGTAGCTGCGTATGCTGCGCAATGCCGGTTGATTACGGGTTTTAAGTAGGATGCGGTAGACCGCGTCCATGGCCGAGGCCGTGCTGCTGGCCGCGTATTGCGGGTACAAAGGCAAGACCAATATGCGGTCGCAATGCTGAGCGCGCAAGGCATCCATGGCCGACTTCATGCTGGGGTTGCCGTAGCTCATGCCCAAGGCAACGGCATATGGCGATGCAATTTTTTTGGCCAACGCCTCGTTTAATAAGCGGCATTGGTTTTGTGCGTGCACCAACAAAGGCGAGCCAGCATCGGTCCAAACTTGCGCGTATTTTTCCGCCGATTTCTTGGGACGTATCACCAAAATAATGCAATGCAGTATCCAGCACCAAATAAAACGCGGGATTTCCACCACGCGCCTGTCCATCAAAAATTGCTGTAAGTACGGGCGCAAGGCCTTGGCTGTTGGGGCGTCGGGCGTGCCTAGGTTAGCCAGCAGTATGCCCACTTTGAGCTGGTCGCCGTGGCTGTAATTGGGTTCTTGATTGAAGTAAGCCATCGTTGCTCTCTTTTGTTAATCTTGTTTAATAATTTTGCGCTTTAATTGCTGTTATTGAGGGCGTTGGACAGCAGCTTTGCCGTCACATCGACTATCGGTATCACTCGCTCGTAGGCCATGCGGGTTGGGCCTATCACGCCTAAGGTGCCGACCACTTGGCCGTCTGCTTGGTATGGCGCGGTAATCATGCTGCATTCGTCTAAGGCCAAATAACCGCTCTCGCCACCTATGAAAATCTGTATGCCTTCCGCATGTTGGCTGTTATCCAACAGTTGCATTAAGGAGGTGCGCCGTTCAAACAACTCAAACAGCTTGCGTAGACTGGTGACGTTGGTGGACAGTTCGTCGACTTGCAATAAATTTCGCTCACCGGCAATGATAACGCCGTCTTTGTCGCCTTTGGCTTGCGTGCTGCTGGCGGCCAGGGCGGCCGACATTAAGCGGTTCATGTCGCTTTGCATCTGCTGCAATTCCTGGTGCAAATTTTGCTGCACTTCTTCAAACGTTTGCCCGGCGTAGTGGCTATTGAAGTAGTTGCTGGCTTGCGTCAGTTCACTGGATGAATACGGTTTGTCGGCTAGGATGATGCGGTTTTGCACGTTGCCATCGCTGGTGACAATGATCACCAGTATGCGTGTTTCCGACAGCGGCAAAAATTCCAAATGCTTAAAGGCGATGCGTTTGCGCTTAGGGATCATCACCAAGCCGGCAAATTGCGTAAGCTGCGACAGCATGTCGGCCGCGCTGTTAATGAGTTCGTTGGGGTTGGGTGAAGACAGGCCGCTTTTTAATTGTTGCACGGCTTGACTGCCCAAGGGTTGCACGGTTAACAGCGAGTCGACAAATAAGCGGTAGCCTTTTTGCGTGGGTACCCGTCCAGCGGATGTGTGCGGGCTGGCGATGAAGCCTAACTGCTCCAAGTCACTCATGACGTTGCGTATGGTGGCAGGGCTGACGTCTAGGCCAGAATGCTGCAACAAGGTGCGCGAGCCTATGGGTTGGCCGTCACTGATGTAATGCTCAACCAAGGTTTTGAGTAAAATTTGCGCGCGTTTATCCATATGGGCTGTATTTTGCCCGATTTATGCCCACAGGCATACAGGACGACACTAAAACTTAATGCTAGGCGCGGCCTGAAGCTCGCTGACAGTCGGCTTACTTTGGTGCAGTTTTGCTATGAACTGCGGTGCACGGGTGCATTTATGGTGCGTTTCTTCTTGCTGCTCTGCTGTCTCAGTCTTACTGGGGTAACTTTAAAACATTAAATCATGAACTTAACGCTAACTTTTTTGTTGGCATGGTAGTTGCTTTAATAATTGAGTAATGCGATCGGTCGCCTCTTATAGGCATAAGCTGCAAAAGCATTTTTACTCAATTAAACGGATACAACTCATGCTTAAGTTAAGGCATTTAAACAAAATAGCGCTGCTGGTATTGCTCGGGCTGTCTAGCCTAAGCAGCCAGGCTGAAGAAGGCTTGGGTGGGAGCGATGCTTGGCTTTTGGCAGTAAAAAATGGCAAGCCAATGACGGGATTTCGCTTTCGCTACGAAGACGTTAACCAAGACAGCAGGAATAATTTAAAAGAAGCCCATGCCTTTACTTTACGCAGCCTGATTGGTTGGCAAACAGCACCATGGAAAAACCTAAGTTTAGGCGTGCAGTTCATAGGCGTAAGCGACTTAAATGACGATTTTAATGATAAAAAATGGAACGTGAATGCCCCTGGTAAGTCAGGCTATGCCGTTGTTCAAGACCCCAATTTTTATAATGTAAATCAGCTTTACCTCGATTGGACTGCCATTCCTAACACCAAGCTTAGGTTGGGTCAGCAGTCATTGAAGCTGGATAACGTTCGTTTCATAGGTAACGTTGAATTTCGTCAAGTGATGCAGGTGTTTAGTGGCTTGACTATTGAAAATCAAACCATCCCCAATACGGATTTACTGGTCGGCTATTACGCCGATTATCGCAAAGCGACCACCTCGCAAAAACTGAATGACGACACCGCTATCGTGCATGCCAATTACCATTTAAGTCCCACTGAAAATCTAACTGCCTACGGCTATTGGTACGACACCCACAATGGACAATTTGCCGTCACGGGGTCGGCCAACCCATCTAGCTTGGTTGATTTATCCAACCAAAGTGTTGGTTTAAGAGCCGATGGTGGACGGTCAATTAACGGCCATTGGAAAGTACTCTACACAGCGGAATACGCTAAACAAAAAGCCATAACCGGTGGCGATAGCCATATTAAAGCGCATTACTATAAATTGGGTTTAGGCCTGGCCAAAGGCGATTGGTATTTGAGGGCAGACCAAGAGATGCTGAGCAGCAATAATGCTCTGTATGCCTTTCAAACGCCGTTAGGCACCAACCATTTGTTCCAGGGCTGGGTAGACAAGTTTGCCGCCAGCAATCCAGTGCATGGCCTCAAAGACAGCTACCTGTCAGCCGGTGGAAAATGGCAGGCCATCACATTTATGACGGAATACCACTGGTTTGATGCCGACCAAGACTTTAGCACCGGCGGTGGAATGGGAAAGCATTACGGAAAAGAATGGGATGCATCCATGGCCTACGCATACAACAAGCAAAGCACAGTAAAGCTTGAGTACGGTTCTTTTCACGAAGGCGACCACTACCTTGGTTCGTCATCAGCCACACGCTATCGCAACACACAGAAATTATGGTTGACGACCAATTACAACTTTTAATAGGCAAACGGAACGGTTATGAAGGGAATGGTATATCTGGTTGGAGCAGGTCCGGGCGACCCAGACCTCATTACATTAAAAGCGGTGCAAGCACTTGGCCTAGCAAGCGTGGTGTTGGTGGATGACTTGGTCAATCCAGCCATATTGGCGCATTGCCCCCAAGCTAGGGTGATTCATGTGGGCAAAAGAGGAGGCTGCGAATCCACTTCCCAACACTTTATCAATCGCACGATGATTTCATTGGCTGAATTAGGCCAAGTCGTGGTGCGCTTGAAAGGCGGTGACCCCTTTTTGTTTGGTCGTGGTGGTGAAGAAGTCTTAGCCTTAAAAGCAGCGGGCATTGCCTATCAAGTGGTGTCCGGCGTGACCAGTGGCATCGCGGTCCCGGCAAGCTTAGGCATACCGGTGACGCACAGGACTTATACCCATGGCGTCACATTTGTAACTGGCCACACCCAAGATGGGCATCAACCAAATTGGCAGGCGCTAGTGGCTACGCAGACGACCTTGGTGATTTACATGGGCATGAAACACCTAGCGGAAATTGTTAGACATTTGTTGGCAGCGGGCATGGATAAAGGTATGCCATGCATAGCCATTCAACATGGCACGTTACAAACAGAGCGCCATGTAAGCGCATCGTTGGCGCATTTACCTTTGGCGGTAAAACAAGAAAGGCTTGCCAGCCCAGCCATCATCGTTATTGGCGAAGTGGTGAGTTTGGCGAACAGCGAACGATTATTGGATGAACTAGAAATAGCAGCATAAGTTTTAGGAGAAGCACGTGCAAAAAATGAAATTAGTGGTGGTAGGCAATGGTATGGCTGGGATGCGGACGGTGGAGGAACTATTAAAAATAGCCCCAGATCTTTACGACATTAGCGTATTTGGTGATGAACCTTACCCGAATTACAACCGAATTATGCTCTCACCCGTATTGGCTAACGAGCAAACCATAGACGACATTATTCTTAATACGCGCGAATGGTATGCGCAAAATAATATTCAGCTTTATACCAACGCTAGGGTTAATAAAATAGACCGTAAAAATCGAATTGTTTATGCTGAGGATGGCACGTCTGCCGAGTACGACAGGCTTTTAATTGCCACTGGCTCTAAGCCTTTTATGCCGCCTATCCCCGGTAAAGAATTGGCCGGGGTGATTGGCTATCGCGATATTAAAGACACCAACGAAATGATTGCCACCGCCAAGCTGCATAAACATGCAGTAGTCATAGGTGGTGGTTTGCTCGGTTTGGAAGCGGCCAATGGCCTAAAAATTCAGGGCATGGACGTGACGGTTGTGCATAAAAATGCCTGGTTGCTGGAAAAGCAATTGGATCAAACAGCCGGAGCCATGCTGCAAAAAAATTTGGCAGACAAAGGGCTTAAATTCTTATTGAATAAAAATACCGCGCAATTGCACGGTGATAAGCATGGCCGCATTAAGTCGGTGAGCTTCAGTGACGGCGTGGAAATTCCGGCAGATTTAGTGGTGATGGCCGTGGGCATTAGGCCTAACTTTGCCCTGGCCGAATCGGCAGGCATTCATTGCGATAAAGGCATAGTCGTGAACGATACGATGCAGACCTTTGATCCTAGAGTCTATGCGGTTGGTGAGTGCGTGGCGCATCGCGGTATTTCTTATGGTTTGGTGGCACCCCTGTTTGAAATGGCGAAAGTGTGCGCGACCCATTTGGCTAATTTTGGTATTGGCTTGTATAAAGGCTCGGTCACTTCAACTAAATTAAAAGTAACCGGCATAGATTTGTTTAGCGCCGGCGATTTTTCTGGCGGTGAGGACACAGAAGAAATTGTTTTGCATGATGCCGTTGGCGGGGTTTACAAAAAGCTCGTTATAAAAAATGACAAAATCATTGGTAGCGTGCTTTATGGGGATACCACGGACGGTTCGTGGTATTTTCAAATGTTAAGAGATGGCAAAGCCATCCATGAAATTCGTGATCATTTGATGTTTGGTCAAGATTCATTGGGCAATACCGGTCATCAAGGCCAAGATAAAGCCGCGGCTATGACCAATGAAATGGAAGTGTGTGGGTGCAATGGGGTATGTAAAGGCACCATCGTTAAAGCCATTCAAGACCAAGGCTTGTTTACCATAGATGACGTCAAAAAACAGACCAAGGCCGGTTCTAGTTGCGGTTCATGCGTGGGCTTGGTTGAGCAGATATTAGCTTCTACGCTAGGTGGGGGGTATGCCCCTCCTTCTACCAGCAAAGCCATTTGCGGTTGTTCGGATAAGAACCACGAGGAAGTGCGTGCTGAAATTCGCACCCATAAATACCTCAACATTCCCGATGCCATGAAAGGCATGGCATGGCGCACGCCCAATGGGTGTGCATCGTGTCGATCGGCACTCAATTATTACTTGCTTTCCACTTGGCCGCATGAGGCGGTGGATGACCCGCAATCACGCTTTATTAATGAGCGTGTCCACGCCAACATTCAAAAAGACGGCACCTATTCCGTTATTCCACGCATGTACGGCGGCGTGACTACCCCCAATCAATTGCGAAAAATTGCCGATGTGGCCGATAAATATGCCGTGCCCATGGTGAAAGTGACGGGGGGACAGCGTATCGATTTGTTGGGCGTTAAAAAAGAAGACTTGGTGGGCATGTGGAAGGATTTAGATATGCCATCTGGTTATGCCTATGCCAAAGGCATCCGCACAGTAAAGACTTGCGTGGGGTCGGAATTTTGTCGATTTGGCACACAAAACTCCACGCAAATGGGCATAGACATTGAAAAAGCCTTCGACCACATGTGGGCGCCGCACAAAGTGAAGTTTGCCGTGTCGGGTTGCCCGCGCAATTGTGCCGAATCAGGTATTAAAGACGTGGGCATTATCGGGGTGGATTCGGGTTGGGAAATCTATGTGGGAGGGAATGGCGGCATTAAAACCGAAGTGGCGCAATTTTTGTGCAAAGTAAAAACCCACGATGAGGTATTAGAGTATTCAGGAGCCTTCATACAGATTTACCGTGAGGAAGCGCGTTACTTGGATCGTACCGTGCATTGGATAGAGCGCGTGGGTTTGGAGTACGTCAAACAACGTGTTTTAGCCGATGCCGAAGGCCGAAAAGCGGCCTACGAAAGGTTGTTGTTTGCCTTGCAAGGTGCAACAGACCCATGGGCCGAGCGGGTTAACAAACCGGCTTTGCAAAAAGAGTTTGAAGTGATCAGCGTTTAATTTTAAAAAAAGAGGGGTAGATTATGAAAAGTAGTTTTTGGCAAGCTGGGCACAAACCCACTTTATTTTCAGCATTCTTATATTTTGATTTAAGTTTTATGGTGTGGGTATTATTAGGTCCTTTAGCCGTTCAAATGGCAGTGGATTTAGATTTAACTGCCACGCAAAAGGGCTTAATGGTGGCGACGCCTGTTTTGGCTGGGGCATTGTTGCGCATAGTTATGGGCGTGTTGGTAGATCAAATTAAACCGAAAATGGCAGGATTGATAGGGCAAATTGTGGTTATTCTGAGCTTGCTTGCGGCATGGTTGCATGGCATACAGACCTTTCAACAGGCCTTACTTTTAGGCTTGGGCTTAGGTTTTGCTGGTGCCGCATTCGCGGTGGCGCTGCCATTGGCCTCACGCTGGTACCCACCAGAACATCAAGGTACGGCTTTGGGTATCGCCGGAGCAGGTAATTCTGGAACGGTTTTTGCTGCACTTTTTGCACCGGGGTTGGCGGTTGCATACGGCTGGAATAATGTATTTGGCTTGGCTTTAATACCACTGGGTATTGCTTTAGCGGTCTATGTTATTTTCGCTAAGGACAGTCCGGAAACGCCGCCAGCGAAATCGCTGGGTCAATACTTGGCGATACTAAAAGACAAGGATGCGTGGTGGTTTATGTTTTTCTACAGCGTAACGTTTGGGGGCTTTGTCGGCTTGGCGTCATCACTCACTATTTATTTCAATGATTTGTATAGCTTAGGCGCGGTTAATGCTGGCTATTGCACTGCAGCTTGCGTGTTTGCTGGATCGTTAGTGAGACCCATAGGCGGAATGATTGCCGACCGGGTAGGGGGTATACGCACTTTGTTGGTCATGTACGCGCTAGCGGCAGTCTTGCTAATTGTCATGAGCTTAGGTCAAGCCACTTACCAAATGGCGCTAGCCATCATCGTTCCGGTTATGGCTGTGTTAGGCATGGGCAATGGGGCGGTGTTTCAATTGGTGCCGCAACGTTTTCGTAAAGAGATCGGTGTTATGACTGGTTTGGTAGGTATGGCTGGCGGTGTCGGTGGATTTTATCTGGCAGCCAGTT
>SXLB01000010.1 GCA_005777825.1 Methylotenera sp.
CGCTCCATCCAAGCCAAGGGCATAGAACCGGATTATTACGTTGAAGACGGCACCGACCAATCCAACAACATCCACGAAGCGGATTTGTCTCGCCATCTGTCCAACCCTAAAGACGCGCCTAGCGGCTCAGCTAAACCGGACAACAGTGCCGCGGCTGCCGCAGCCAAAGCAAAATTGAATGAGAAAAAATTTGCTGAAGCGTCGGCACCGATAGAGCCGGCCAGCAAAGAAGACTTGCAATTTGCCCAGGCGATGAATTTCCTTAAAGGCAAACCAGTGGTTAAATCCGAGCCACCAAAAGTGGAAGCGGCAGCCACCACGAAATAATTGATCGCCTTAGCGCGATAATTTTAGTCCATCCATTAACCCGCCCTAATCCGGCGGGTTTTTTATAGCCTTAAGCAATTTTGTCTGGCCTTGCGCCTAATCCGGCCTAGGCTAGGTTTATAATGAGACCATGCGTTTATCCATCCCCAATTTAATCCAAGAAGCTGAGCGTTGCGTGGCTTGTGGCTTGTGCTTACCGCATTGCCCCACCTACAAAAAAACCGGCTCCGAAGCGGATTCACCTAGGGGGCGCATACAACTGATGCGTGCCGTGGCCCAAGACATTCTGCCGAATAACGAGCGCTTTAAAGCGCACATGGACTTGTGTTTGAGTTGCCGCAGTTGCGAAAGCGCCTGCCCAAACAACGTGGCTTATGGCTCACTGATTGATAGCGCTAGGGCGCTGTTTGTCCCGAAAAAAAATCGCCTCGCGGCATGGGCTCGGCCTTTTATTCGCTCAAGAAAATTAATGAATGTCGCAGTTAGGCTACTCAGACTGACCCAACAACTGGGCTTAGATAAGTTGGGCGCTGGCATAGGCGCTACCAAGTTGCTACCCAAACTCAAAAAACCGGTGAACTGGCAAACCACCTACCCTAGCCTTGCCGCCAATAAACAAGGTGAAGTCAGTTTGTTTTTAGCCTGCGCCAGTCAGACACTCGATAGCGACACCTTAGCTGCAAGCATCCACGTACTAAACGCCTTGGGTTTTGATGTGCAAGTGCCCGCCCAGCAGACATGTTGCGGCAGCATCGCCAGGCAAATGGGTGACGTGGCGGAATCCGATGCCTTGTTAGCACGGAATCGCGCCAGCTTTGCCAGCGGCCTGCCAATTTTGACCGTTGCCAGCGGCTGTGGCGCAGGCTTAGCCGATTACTTAACTAGCCACCAAGTGCAGGATATCAGTGCCTTTTTGGCCAACTGCGATTGGTCTAAGCTAACGCTTAAGCCACTACCGCAGCGGGTGTTTGTGCAAGACCCTTGCACCTTACGCAATGGTCAAAAAAGCCATGCCGCGGTCTACGCCCTATTAAAAAAAATCCCGCAAGCCGAAGTGATTGCACTGAGTGGCAATGGCCAATGTTGCGGTGGCGCCGGCGCTTACATGCTGACGCAAAGCGACATGGCGCAGCAATTGCTCAATGACAAACTGGCCAGCATAAAAGCCCAGCAAGTGAGCTTGCTGGCTACTTCAAATATAGGCTGCAGTTTGCATATTGCACGCGGCTTAGCAGCAAAAAATGCCACGGTACAATTACGGCATCCGGTGCAAATTGTCGCCGCGCAATTGGGCTGGACGGCCAGCTAGATTAACGGTGGTCTTAGCCATGAATTTGAGGGTACACTGACAGCATGTTAAATCCATTAGATAAACTCATCGTTGAATTCGATACCGGCCTGCGCACTTTGCTGGCGCAAGCGCGCAGTCAACGCCCGCATCCGGATGCGGCAATAGCAGATGCCGAGTTAAGCGAGGATGAAAAAAGCCAGGCCAGCGCCTTAATGCGCGTCAACCATACCGGTGAAGTTTGCGCGCAAGCCTTGTACAGCGGCCAAGCGCTCACTGCCCACAGTCAACGAACAGCAGCCGCACTCAAGCAAGCTGCCGTGGAGGAAACCGACCATTTGGCTTGGTGTGAATCGCGCATTAAACAATTAGGCGGCCGCACCAGCGTGCTGAATCCGGTCTTTTATGCCGGCTCTTTTGGCTTAGGCTTGCTGGCTGGCGCCTTGGGTGATCGCTGGAATTTAGGCTTTGTAGCGGAAACGGAAAAACAAGTGGAGGCGCACTTGGCCAGCCATCTAGAGATATTGGCCCCAGCCGACCAAAAAACCCGTAAGATTATTGAACAGATGCAAACGGATGAAGTGGCCCATGCCAAACAAGCCAGAGACCACGGTGCAGCGGAATTGCCCGCGCCCATCAATTTCTTAATGCGCAAAGTGGCCAAACTGATGACCGCTTCCAGCTACCATTTATAACAAGGTCGGAACAGATGCAAAAATTTAGCGACGTATTACTCACCCTAGACGATGCCTCACACGTGCAACGCATCGCGTTGTTTCATAGTGATGGCAGTCCGGCCGGCGTCATAGAAAACAAACCCGGCAGCCAAGGCTCGGTTAAGGTTTACTACCACTTGTATCGCATGTACGGCGAAATCTCCTTGGATGCGGCCGTAGAAGGCTTGAGCCTATTTGCCGAGCACACCGGCGACGCCGAAAACTGCCCGGGCAAACACCCCAATATAGACCGCTTATTAAACCTATTGGAAGACGAACAGCCACTCAGCGTTAAGGTCACCGAAAACACGCCTTAGTTTTTCCATTTGCTCCGCGCTTTCTTTTTTTATTTCCGTTTTATAGACAAAACTTAGGTAAAATTCCACTCTCTTTTTTCCTAAGTGTGTCGCCCATGTTTGTTCACCCACAATTCGACCCCGTTGCCATACACCTTGGTAGCTTTGGCATCCATTGGTACGGCTTGATGTATTTAACCGGCTTTTTGGCATTTTTAGCCTTAGGCAAATGGCAGATCACGCACCGCCCTTGGCATGGCTGGACCGTGCCCATGCTTGACGACGCCTTATTCTTTGGCGCATTGGGCGTGATACTGGGTGGCCGTTTAGGCTACGTGCTGTTTTACCAATCGGCTTACTTCATGCAACACCCGGCCGACATCTTAGCGGTGTGGCAAGGTGGCATGAGTTTTCACGGTGGCTTTTTAGGCGTGGTGCTGGCCATGGCTTGGTTTGCCAGAAAATACCAATTAAGTTGGCTAGCCGTGATGGATTTTATTGCGCCTTTAGTGCCGATAGGCTTGGGCGCAGGACGATTAGGTAACTTTATTAATGGTGAACTGTGGGGCCGCGTAACCAACACCGACTACGGCATGGTGTTCCCACAAGTAGACGGTTTATTGCGCCACCCCTCGCAACTGTACGAATTCACCCTAGAGGGCGTGGCCTTGTTCTTCATTCTTTGGACCTACGCGTCTAAGCCACGCGCCAGTGGCGCCATTGCCGCCGTGTTCTTAATGGGCTACGGTGCCTTTAGGTTTGCCGTGGAATACACCCGCGAGCCAGACAGTTATTTAGGCTTGTTGTCCATGGGTTTTAGCATGGGCCAATGGCTGAGTTTGCCTATGCTGTTAATCGGTGCCATCCTATGGATTAAGGCCTACAGCAAGTAAGCGCCGCTATTAGCAGGCATAAAAAAACGGACGCCTAGGCGTCCGTTTTTTCTATTCCTTCAGATTAGGAATGGTAAGCACGCTCACCGTGTTCGGATGTATCCAAGCCTTCACGCTCAGACTCTTCAGAAACACGCAGACCGATAACCAAGTCCACTAATTTGAATGCAATCACAGACACCACGGTAGAGACCACGATAGCTGTACCTACTGCGTAGGCTTGTGCAGTCATTTGTGCTGCAAAGTTGTATTCACCCACTGCGTTAGCCACGTAGTCGTAAACACCCATGCCGCCTAGCGCTGGGTTAACAAACACACCCGTTGCTAATGCACCAAAGATACCGCCGACTGCGTGCACACCGAATACGTCTAGCGCATCGTCGTAACCTAACCAGTATTTCACTTTTGCTACAAAGAAGTAGCAGATAGGTGAGACTAGTAAGCCGATGATGATGGCGCCCATAGGGCCGACGAAACCGCATGCTGGGGTAATGGCAACCAAACCTGCTACTGCACCAGAAGCGGCACCTAGCATAGAAGGTTTACCTTTCAATAGCCATTCAGCGAATGCCCATGACAAGGTAGCTGCACCCGTTGCAATCATGGTGTTAACTAGAGCCAAAGCAGCGTAGCCGTTTGCTTCTAAGTTAGAACCCGCATTGAAACCGAACCAACCCACCCATAGCAATGCTGCACCTACCATGGTTAAGGTTAGGCTATGAGGCGCCATGGCTTCTTTACCGTAACCGATACGTTTACCCACCATGATTGCGCCAACCAAACCGGCTACACCAGCGTTGATGTGCACAACCGTACCACCAGCGAAGTCTAATGCGCCTTTAGCCCATAACCAACCGGCATTTGCCACCACTGTTTCCAATGACGCTGCATCCGTAATCGCATCGGGACCGTCCCAATACCAAACCATGTGAGCCATAGGCAAGTAAGCAAAAGTGAACCACAACACCATGAAAGCCAAGATAGCAGAGAACTTCATGCGCTCAGCAAAAGCACCAATAATCAGTGCCGGTGTGATAGCCGCAAAGGTTAATTGAAAAGCCACAAACACCAACTCAGGAATCACCACCCCTTTACTAAAGGTGGCTGCGATTGAGTCAGGGGTAATGCCTGCCAAGAACGCTTTAGCTAAACCGCCATAGTACGGATTGCCGCCAGTAAAGGCCACGCTGTAACCGTAAATTGCCCACAAGACCGCCATCAATGAGAAAATCATGAAGGTTTGCATGAGCACAGACAGCATATTTTTTTGGCGCACTAAACCGCCGTAAAATAAGGCCAAGCCTGGGATCACCATTAAGGTGACCAACACGGTTGAAATCAACATCCATGCGGTGTCACCTTTGTTTGGTGTTGGCGCTGGTGCGGCTGCCGCTTCTGCCGGTGCGGCTTCTGCTGGTGCAACTGCATCTGCAGCCGGTGCCACTACCGCGGCTGCTTCGGCTGCAGGTGCAGCGTCTTCAGCGTAAGTATTGGCAGCTAGGCCTAGGCCCAGTGTTGCTACTAGAGCAAAGATCGAAAGTAATTTTTTCATTATCATCCCCTTATAAGGCTTCGATGCCGGTTTCACCGGTACGAATGCGATAGACTTGTTCGAGATTAAAGACAAAAATCTTGCCGTCGCCGATTTTGCCAGTGGCGGCTGATTTTTCAATCGCATCCACTACTTGATCTAGCAACTCGTCTTTAATCGCTACCTCTAATTTAACTTTAGGTAAAAAATCCACCACGTATTCGGCGCCACGGTATAACTCTGTGTGACCTTTTTGGCGACCAAATCCTTTTACCTCGGTTACGGTAATGCCTTGAACTCCTATGCTGGATAGGGCTTCACGCACTTCATCCAACTTAAACGGTTTGATAATTGCGGATACAAATTTCATGAGTGCCTCCTGATGGAAGAGTAAGAATTGCTGTTAATGGGTTGGGTAGATTTTCAGTCTACCCACCATGTTAAATAATCATTAAATTAGAATGCCTTAGAAACATATGCAGTAAATGCGGTTTTACCTAAATAGGTACCAGAGGCATCAACATAACCCGCAGCTGAGTCATCGCCGCGATCTGAATCCGTATCAGTGTAATAAGCACCAACTGTTACACCGCTAGCAAAAGATTTTGAAAGACCTAGTTTCCAATCTGTATAACTTAGGGCGTTATGACCTGCACCAGCGAAATCTTGGTAGCCAATATGAGCAATAGCTGTTAAACCTGTTTCGCCAAGTGGAATATTGCCATTTAGCTCTGCATAGTAACTTCCGTTAGAATTTTGCACACCGAAAATATCTGTCAAGCCATATGAAATCTTAGCTTGTGCCCATTTGTAACTCAAAGCAGCGTAAGCTTCAGTTGTCTCCGCTTTATCGTAACCAGTAGCAGCAACTTTAGCGCCTGGATAAATGTACTGTAACAAGCCTACGTTGTAGCCAACACCAGTATCACCAATGGTATTTGCATATCCGCCATACACATCCAGCTCCAAGCTTGAGTTTTGATATAATCCATCATCCTCTAGCCAACTGATATTAGAACCCCACGCGCCTAAATAGAATCCACTTGAATGTGCAAAATCCACGCCGCCTTGTAAAGCTGGTTTTTTATCTGTTTGAGTTAAACCACGGAAAATGTATTGGCTAAACAAACCGACGTTGTAGCTAACGGTGTAAGCCGGTGCTGGCGCTGCAGCTGGTGCCGCGTCCGCAGCGAATACTGCTGTTGGTAATGCTAAGGTGCCTAAAACGGCAATGGTCACTAATGATTTACGCATGGTATTTCTCCTTGATTAATGTTTAGAATAAACAAAGCTATTCGGGAATATATAAGCAATAGCCGTGCCAACTATTTTTATGTTTAAAATCAGTCACCTAAAGTTTTAAACCGCTATAAGCTATGTCACTTTATGCACTAAAACCTGCTAATATGATAGCTAGATATAAGGAGTCGCCATGTTTAGCTCAGACAAATTAAATGAAATATCCAATAAAATCAAAGAAGTAGTGCAATACTCGCCTTTAGGTGATGCGGAAAAAAACCTGCATGCACTATTAAAGAGCGTGTTCACCAAAATGGAACTGGTCTCCCGCGAAGAATTTGATGTGCAAGCAGCCGTGCTGCGTAGCACTCGAGACAAGCTGGATGCATTAGAAAAACAATTAGCTGAATTGACCAAGCAGCACCGCTAGCGTGCCCCACTCCAGCCTCGCCGTCGTTCACAGTCGTGCATTAAGTGGCATGGACGCGCCGGCAGTGGCAGTGGAAGTGCACCTAGCCAACGGCTTACCCAGCTTCACCATAGTCGGTTTGGCTGAAACCGAGGTAAAAGAAAGCAAAGACCGGGTTCGCGCCGCCCTACAAACCGCGCAATTTGAATTCCCCGCACGGCGCATCACGGTTAACCTAGCACCGGC
>SXLB01000086.1 GCA_005777825.1 Methylotenera sp.
AGGTGAATTTTTTGCCCTGCTTGGCCCAAATGGCGCTGGCAAATCAACCTTAATCAACATCTTGGCCGGCCTTATTAAGCCAAGCTCGGGCGACATCTCGGTGCTGGGTTTTGATGTGGTTGAGCAGTACCGTCAAGCCCGGCAATTGTTGGGCATAGTCCCACAAGAGTTGGTTTTTGATCCCTTTTTCAATGTACGTGAAATGCTACGCTTTCAAGCCGGTTACTTTGGCCGAGGGCCGGAGAACGATGCGTGGGTGGATGAGGTATTGGCGGGCTTAGGTCTGGCCGATAAAGCCAATACCAATATGCGCAAGCTTTCCGGTGGCATGAAGCGTCGGGCGCTGATAGCCCAAGCACTGGCGCATAAGCCGCCGGTGATCGTCTTGGATGAGCCTACCGCCGGCGTCGATGTTGAATTGCGGCAAACCATGTGGGCGTTTATTAAAAAGCTCAATCGCGAGGGCCATACCATTATCCTGACCACGCATTACCTGGAAGAAGCGGAAACCTTATGCAACCGCATAGGCATGATGAAGCAAGGTGAATTGGTGGCATTGGATAGCACGGCGAATTTGCTGAATAAATTTGCCGGAAAAAAATTGAGTTTAACCTTGGGTGACGTCAGCTTACCCGAAGCGATACGGCCCATGCTGAGGGGCCAAGAAAAAGGCGTGCACACGTTTGCTTTGACCGATATGGCGCAAATTGAATTGGTTTTATCCAGCTTGCGCACGGCCAATATTGCTGTGGCTGATATGCAATTGCATGAAGCCGACCTCGAAGACGTATTTCTATCATTGGTAGGTAAACATTAATGTCGGCCTTAAACAAACTGCGGAATGCATACATGAGCGCGACGACGATCAGTCCTAAATACCGTGGCCCATGGACCTTGTTGAAAAAAGAGATGCTGCGATTTTGGCGGGTTGGTTTTCAAACAGTGGCGGCGCCGGTGATTACCGCTTTGCTGTATTTGTTGATTTTTTCACACGTGCTAGAAGGCCGCGTGCAAGTTTACCAAGACGTGCCTTACACGGTTTTTTTGATACCGGGTCTGATCATGATGTCGGTCTTGCAAAATGCCTTCGCAAACAGTTCATCAAGTTTGATTCAGTCCAAAGTGATGGGTAACCTGATTTTTGTTTTATTAACGCCCTTAACGCACCTGCAATTTTTTTGTGCATTTCTATGCGCGGCCATTATTCGCGGCTTAGTCGTGGGTGTGTGCATTTATTTATTGGCCGTGTGCTTTATTGATTTGCCGATTAGCCACCCTGGCATGATAGTGGCGTTTGCTATATTGGGCAGTGCATTATTGGGTACTTTTGGCATTATTGCGGGCATCTGGGCCGATCGATTTGATCAGATGGCGGTTTTTCAAAACTTTATCATCATGCCTTTGTCTTTCTTGTCCGGGGTTTTTTATTCCATCCATTCTTTGCCGCCGTTTTGGCAAAGTGTTTCGCACCTCAACCCGTTTTTCTACATGATAGATGGTTTTAGGTATGGGTTTTTTGGTCAAGCGGATATTTCACCTTGGATTAGCTTGTGCATCGTCAGCACGGCCTTCATAGTGTTGGCATGGAGCACCTTAAAAATGCTAAAATCCGGTTATAAATTAAGAGCCTAAACCGCTAGGCTAAATTAAAAAGGCGATATCAAGGTGTTAACAGCAGCACAATTACAGTCCTACATTACCCAGCATTTGGCTTGTGAATACATCAAAGTCTTGGGTGAGGATGGCACCCATTTTGAAGCGGTGTTGGTCAGTTCAGCCTTTGTAGGAAAAAGCCGGGTGCAGCAACATCAATTGGTCTATGCCGCGCTCGGTGACAGGATGCGGGAGGAAATTCACGCTTTGTCTATGCAGACCTATACCCCAGAGCAATGGGCTAATCAACCTTGAATTCTTGAACATTTAATTAAATACGAGTAATGGAGCAGCATATGGACGCACAAGCGCAAATCAAGCAAACGGTCACTGGCAACAAGGTGGTGCTGTATATGAAGGGCAGTCCCAAATTTCCACAATGTGGTTTTTCTAATTTGGCCACGCAGATTTTAGATGCGTGCCAAGCAAAATACGTTGCTGTTGACGTGCTGGCAGATCAAGCCGTACGTGAAGGCATTAAAGTCTATGCCAATTGGCCGACCATTCCGCAGTTGTATATCAATGGTGAGTTTGTTGGCGGTTCAGATATCATGCGTGCAATGTATGAAAATGGAGAGCTTCAAACGATGTTAGAAGCAGCAAAGTAATTGGATAAATTAATTATACAAGGCGGCAACCGCCTCAATGGCGTGGTCACCGTTTCCGGCGCTAAGAATGCCGCCTTGCCCATACTGTGTGCTGCATTGCTGGCAGAAACGCCCTTGCACTTGACCGGGGTGGCGGCCTTAAAAGACATCGCCACCACCATTAAATTGCTGGATACCATGGGCGTAAAAATTGCCCGTAATGGTAGTCAAGTTAGCTTGGATGCAAGTGATGTGGCTTCTTTCGAAGCCACTTATGAAATGGTAAAAACCATGCGTGCCTCCATATTGGTATTGGGTCCATTGTTGGCCCGTTTTGGTACGGCTCGCGTGTCCTTGCCAGGTGGTTGTGCTATCGGTTCTAGGCCGGTGGATTTGCACATCAAAGGCTTGCAGGCGATGGGCGCGGCCATCCACATTACCCACGGTTACATCCAGGCCAGCACCTTGCATTTGCCGAATCGCCGGTTGCAAGGCGCGCGCTATTACATGGACATCGTGACCGTTACCGGTACAGAAAATTTAATGATGGCAGCAGCTTTGGCTGAAGGCACGACAGTGCTAGAAAATGCCGCAAAAGAACCGGAAGTAATCGATTTGGCCGAGATGCTGATTAAGATGGGTGCCAACATCAGCGGTGCCGGCACGGACGTCATTACCATCGTTGGTGTGGAAAAATTGCATGGCACCGAACACAACGTGGTGTGTGACCGAATTGAGGCTGGCACTTACATGGTGGCCGCAGCGATGGCTGGAGGCGAAGTCAAATTGCTCAATGCTAGGGCCGACTTGCTTGATGCGGTGATAGAGAAATTACGCGAAGCCGGTGCCACGGTGACCAGCGATAAAGACAGCATTACCGTCAAAAGCGACGGCAAACTTAAAGCCGTTAACATACGCACGGCACCGCACCCGGCTTTCCCGACCGATATGCAAGCGCAGTTTATGGCGCTTAATGCCGTGGCCAGTGGCGTAGCAAAAGTAACTGAAACCATCTTTGAAAACCGCTTCATGCATGTACAGGAAATGCAACGCATGGGCGCGGACATCAGTATAGATGGCAACACCGCCTTGGTTAAAGGTGTCGCTTCATTGGATGGCGCGACCGTGATGGCCACCGATTTGCGTGCATCCGCCAGTTTGGTGTTAGCCGGTTTGGTTGCCCGTGGCGAAACCGTGGTGGAACGCATCTACCACCTAGACCGTGGTTATGAAAACCTAGAAGCAAAATTAAACGCATTGGGCGCCAATGTGAAACGAGTCTAAGCATGATAACTATCGCACTTTCTAAAGGCCGTATTTTCGAGGAAACCACGCCCTTGTTGGCGGCCGCTGGCATCCGTGCCTTGGAAGACCCGGAATCCTCACGCAAATTAATATTACCGACCAATCGCGACGACGTGCGCTTAATTATCGTGCGGGCCTCCGATGTGCCTACTTACGTGCAATACGGGGCGGCCGATTTGGGCATAGCCGGCAAAGACGTATTGGATGAGCACGGCGGAGAAGGCTTGTATCAGCCTATCGATTTGCAAATAGCCAAATGCAAAATGATGGTGGCGGTGCGCGAAGACTTTGATTATTTTGCTTCGATACGCAGTGGGGCTCGCCTTAAAGTCGTGACTAAGTATGTCAAAACCGCCCGCGAGCATTTTGCCGCTAAAGGCATGCACGTGGATTTGATTAAGCTATACGGTTCCATGGAGCTTGGGCCTTTAGTGGGCTTGGCCGACGTGATAGTGGATTTAGTTAGCACCGGTGGCACACTGCGGGCCAATAAACTAAAAGCGGTAGAAGAAGTGGGTGACATCAGTTCGCGCTTGGTGGTCAATCAAGCTTCACTTAAATTGAATCGCGATAAAATTCAACCAATTATGCAGGCGTTTATAAGCGCCATTTCTGCCAAGTAAACGATTTTTAATTAAGTCATTAATAAGATTAGGTTAGATTTATGAGTATAAATATTAGACGTTTCTCCACCAGCGATAGCGATTTTGACGCTAAATTGCAGGCCTTATTGGCCTTTGAAACGGCCCAAGACGACAGCGTGGACGAGGTGGTGGCAGGTATATTAAAAGACGTCAAAAAACGCGGCGACGCCGCTGTGTTGGAGTACACCCAGCGTTTTGATCAAACCACGGCCAGCACATTAAGCGAACTGGAAATCAGTAAGCAAGACCTGGATGCGGCACTAAAAGCCTTGCCGGCTGATCAACGTGCTGCCTTGCAAGTGGCAGCCGATAGAGTGCGCGTCTACCATGAAAAGCAATTAATGAGCTCCTGGAGTTATGAGGAGCAAGACGGCACTTTGCTAGGTCAGCAAGTGACCTCATTAGACCGAGTCGGCCTATATGTGCCGGGCGGTAAGGCCGCTTACCCTTCATCCGTATTGATGAATGCCATCCCAGCCAAAGTGGCCGGCGTTAAAGAATTGATCATGGTGGTGCCTACGCCTAAGGGAGAGCGTAACCAGTTGGTGTTAGCTGCAGCTGCGATTTCTGGCGTGGATAGGGTGTTTTGCATAGGCGGCGCGCAAGCCGTTGGCGCTTTGGCCTACGGCACGCAAACCGTTCCACAAGTAGATAAAGTGGTGGGCCCAGGTAACGCTTACGTGGCGGCTGCTAAGCGTCGCGTATTTGGTGTGGTTGGCATAGACATGGTGGCCGGCCCATCGGAAATTTTGGTTATCTGCGACGGCAAGACCAACCCAGATTGGGTGGCGATGGATTTATTTAGTCAGGCCGAGCACGATGAGTTAGCGCAAGCCATTTTATTGAGCCCAGATGCCGACTTTTTACAAAGCGTGCAAGCCAGCATAAACAAATTGTTGGCAGACATGCCGCGCAAAGACATCATCAGAACTGCCTTGACCGATAGAGGTGCCTTGATACAGGTGCGCGATCTGGCTGAGGCAGCCAAGATTTGCAACTACATTGCGCCTGAGCACTTGGAATTGTCCATGGACGACCCCTTGGCTTTTAGTTTGAGCATCAAACATGCCGGTGCCATATTCATGGGGCGTAACACCTGTGAGGCACTAGGGGATTATTGCGCTGGCCCTAACCACGTGTTGCCAACTTCACGCACGGCGCGTTTTTCTTCGCCGCTAGGGGTGTACGATTTCCAGAAGCGTTCCAGTTTAATCATGGTGTCCGAAGCCGGTGCCCAAACCTTAGGTAAAGTGGCTGCCACCTTAGCTTACGGCGAAGGCTTACAAGCCCACGCCAGATCCGCTGAATTTAGGTTAAAGCCAAATAAATGAGTAAATTTTGGAGCGATGTGGTGCATAAGCTAACGCCTTATGTGCCGGGCGAACAGCCTAAACTGGATAATTTAGTTAAGCTAAATACCAACGAAAATCCTTATGGCCCAAGCCCTAGGGTGTTGCAGGCGCTAAAGTTGGAAACCGCTGAGTCTTTGCGTCTTTATCCCGATCCCAATTCGGATGCCTTGAAAGCAGCCATTGCCAGCAGTTATCAATTGCAAAAGGAAAACGTTTTTGTTGGCAATGGCTCGGATGAGGTGTTGGCACATGTCTTTCAAGCGCTTTTGAAACACAGTCGTCCTTTGTTGTTTCCGGACATCACTTACAGTTTTTACCCTGTTTACTGCGGTTTGTATGACATTGAATACCAAACCGTGCCTTTGTCGGATGATTTTACTATTAATCTAGAAGATTACGATCAGCCTAATGGCGGCATTGTATTTCCCAATCCCAATGCGCCGACTGGCATCCCCTTGGCCTTGGCCAAAATAGAGCAGTTGCTGCAAACGAATAAGCATTCAGTGGTCGTAGTGGACGAGGCTTACGTGGATTTTGGTACTGAGTCTGTGGTTGGTTTAATCCCGCATTACCCTAACTTATTGGTGGTGCATACCTTATCCAAAGCCCGATCTTTAGCAGGTCTACGGGTTGGCTATGCCTTGGGCTCCGCCGACTTAATTGAGGCTTTGACTAGGGTGAAAGACAGTTTTAATTCTTACCCTGTAGACCGCTTTGCCTCTGCTGGTGCTATAGCTGCTATGCAAGATACGGCCTATTTTCAAGACACTTGCCGTAAAGTGGTGGCCACCCGTGAGGCGCTGATGGCTGAATTAGCCAGTCTGGACTTTGAGGTCTTGCCATCCGGAGCTAACTTTATCTTTGCAAAACATCGGAAACTAGGCGGGGCGGAAATTACCGCTATGCTTAGGCAAAAAAACATTATTGTTCGCCATTTCAAAGCCCCCAGCCGCATTGCACCGTATTTGCGCATTACCATAGGCACGGATGCGCAATCGGTTTTGTTGCTTAAGGCATTGCGTGAAATACTCAGCCAGGCTTAATGTTGTTTGAATTAAGCAAAATCTTAAAAAATAGGCGGTTATTGCGGTAAAAATGCCTATAAAAAGCGGAAAAAGTTCATCTTTCGCAAAAAAATTTCTTAATTCCACAATCGCGTCGTGTTATTATCGCGAAATGTGTGATTTCTGCACAATAAACTATTTAATTCGTATTTTTAATCTTAAGTAAACGCACATGGCGTTTATTTTTAGTTGGAGGATGTAGCATGGCACAAACCCAAATGGCATTAGATTCATTAGATTTCGACGGTACCGTCGCTTTAGCAACTAAAGTTGCCCCACATGTAGATATTTTAGAAATTGGTACACCATGCATTAAGCACAACGGTATCAAATTACTTGAAACATTACGTGCTAAATTCCCAAAAAACAAAATCTTAGTTGACTTGAAAACGATGGATGCTGGTTTCTATGAAGCTGAGCCATTCTACAAAGCCGGTGCAGACATTTGCACGGTATTGGGTACAGCAGACATTGGCACCATCAAAGGTGTAATCGATGTAGCCAACAAATACGGCAAAAAAGCACAAGTTGACTTGATCAACGTGGCCGATAAAAAAGCACGCACTATCGAAGTGGCTAAATTAGGCGCACACATCATTGGCGTGCACACTGGTTTGGATCAACAAGCGGCTGGTCAAACACCGTTTAACGATTTGTCTATGGTAGCTGGCCTTAAATTAGGCGTTGAGATTTCAGTAGCGGGTGGCGTTAAAGCGACAACCACACAACAAGTTAAAGATGCTGGTGCAACCATCATCGTTGCTGGTGCGGCTATCTACGGCGCTAAAGATCCAGCAGCAGCAGCGGCTGAAATTACAGCTATCGCTCACGGCGGTTCTGCCAGTGCTGGCGGTGTTAAAAAATTATTACCTTGGCTAATCGCTGCCGTTGTAGCGCTAGTTTTGCTTTCTGTATTTAACAAAGCACCGGCACCAGCCGATGCACCTGCAGAAGTAGCACCAGCAGCAGAAGTTGCGCCAGCTGACGCTGCACCTGCAGAAGCAGCACCAGCAGAAGCGGCTAAATAATTAACGTTTTTTTCAAGCTAAGCCATGTGTTCATGCACGGTGTTTAGCAGTTGAGACGGTAATTAGCTTAAGTAAACTAAAAGCCTAGTTAAGATTATCCATCTTGCTAGGCTTTTTTTATTGATAAGCCCATAGGGATAAAAGACTAGGGCTGAAAATGTTGTACAGAGGGTGTGCGCAAAAGAACCAAGCGCAGGCGCTTTAGGTTAAAATAGCAAACATCCATTTTACGCATTCTTTAATTTAGTGACTTCCTATGCGCACAGCTGAAGTAGTAAGAAATACATTGGAAACGCAAATCACGGTTAACCTTAATTTAGACGGTACCGGCGTTTCAAAATATGACACCGGAATAGGTTTTCTCGATCACATGCTCGATCAAATCGCGCGTCATGGCATGATGGACATAGCCGTTAACGCAAAAGGCGATTTGCATATTGATGCGCACCATACGGTTGAAGACATAGGCATCACGCTAGGTATGGCTTTTAGCAAAGCATTGGGTGATAAAAAAGGCATACGCCGTTACGGCCATGCTTATGTGCCCCTAGATGAAGCCTTATCCCGCGTGGTGTTGGATGTGTCTGGTCGGCCTGGCTTACTGTTTTCTTGTGAATTTACCCGCGCTGCCGTTGGTGAATTTGACGTGGATTTGATACACGAATTCTTCCAAGGGTTTGTTAATCATGCCAACGTAACCATGCACATAGACAATTTAAAAGGTCACAATGCCCACCATCAGGCCGAGACAATATTTAAAGCTTTTGGCCGCGCCTTGCGCATGGCCGTTGAAATGGATGCGCGCATGGTAGGCATCATGCCGTCTACCAAAGGCAGTTTGTAAGCTTTTTTGGCAGGGCCTTTCAGCTCGACGAATGAAAAATACAGACATAGCAGTGGTTGATTACGGCATGGGCAATTTGCGCTCCGTGGCCAAGGCCTTGGAACACGTTGCACCAGGTAAATCGGTTGTTATTAGCAGCAATCCGGATGAAATTGCCAGCGCCAATCGCGTGGTGTTTCCTGGCCAAGGGGCCATGCCCGATTGCATGCGTGAATTGGATGCGCGGGGGTTGCGTGCTGCTGTTTTGGAAGCGGCCAACAACAAACCATTTTTAGGCATATGCATAGGCTTGCAAATGCTATTCGAGCACTCTGAGGAGGGCGATGCGGCTGGACTTGGTTTGTTCAAGGGGCAAGTGCGACGCTTCGCAACGGCCGACATGCACGATCGCCATGGCGACAAATTAAAAGTGCCGCACATGGGCTGGAATCAGGTTTACCAAAGCCGTGGCCAAGGTCGTGCTCCCCATGCTTTATGGCAAGGAATCGAAGATGGCGCACGGTTTTATTACGTGCACAGTTATTATGTGCAGCCAGATGAGCTGTCTTTAGTAGCCGGTTACAGTGAATACCCCAATTCATTCACCAGCGCTATCGCGAAAAGCAATTTATTTGCCGTGCAGTTCCACCCAGAAAAGAGCGCTAGTGCCGGTTTGCAAATGCTAAGCAATTTTGTAAACTGGTTGCCTTAATACGGCAAATTAATAGACTAACTTTTAATTATTTTTTGATATGACTATGTTAATTATCCCTGCAATCGATCTTAAAGACGGCCACTGTGTAAGACTTAAACAAGGTTTAATGGAAGAGTCCACGGTTTTTTCCGAGGATCCTGCTGCCATGGCTAAGCATTGGGTTGATTGCGGTGGTAAGCGTTTGCATTTGGTGGATTTGAACGGTGCCTTCGCAGGTAAGCCGGTTAATGAAGGCGCCATACGGGCAATTGTCAGTGCAGTTGGGGGTGATATACCTATTCAGCTAGGTGGCGGTATACGGGATTTGGAAACCATAGAACGCTATTTAGACAATGGCATCAGCTACGTCATCATTGGTACGGCAGCGGTTAAAAATCCGGGCTTTTTGCACGAGGCCTGCGATGCTTTTCCTGGCCAAATCATAGTCGGCCTGGATGCAAAAGACGGCAAAGTGGCAGTTGACGGTTGGTCTAAATTGACCGGCCATGATGTTATCGACCTGGCCATGAAATTTGAAGATTACGGTGTCAATTCGATTGTTTATACGGACATCGGCCGAGATGGCATGCTGACCGGGGTCAATATCGAAGCCACGGTAGCGTTGGCGCAAGCGCTAACCATACCCGTTATTGCATCAGGCGGCGTGACCAATTTGGATGACGTGCGTCGTTTGTGCGCAGTAGCCGATGAGGGCATCATAGGCACCATTACCGGCCGTGCGATTTACGAAGGCAGTTTGGATTTTGCGGCCGCGCAAAAACTTGCGGATGAATTAAGTGCTCGCTAAACGCATCATTCCTTGTTTGGATGTGACCGATGGTCGGGTAGTAAAAGGCGTTAATTTTCTGGAACTAAGGGATGCCGGAGACCCAGTGGAAATTGCCAAGCGCTACGACGATCAAGGCGCGGACGAGCTCACTTTTTTAGACATTACCGCTAGCTCCGATAACCGCGGATTGATTTTGCACATTATTGAGCAAGTGGCCAGCCAAGTGTTTATCCCATTAACAGTAGGCGGTGGTGTGCGTGAGGTTGAAGACGTGCGGCGCTTGCTTAACGCGGGAGCAGACAAGGTTAGCATTAACACCACGGCCGTGCTTAATCCACAGATGGTGGCGGATGCTGCCCAACGCTTTGGTTCGCAATGCATAGTGGTGGCGATTGATGCCAAAAAAGTGGACAATCAGCCATTCGAGTGGGAAGTGTTTACTCACGGCGGGCGGAAGGCAACCGGCTTGGACGCCGTTAAGTGGGCTCAGCACATGGCCAGCCTTGGTGCCGGTGAGCTTTTAATCACCAGCATGGACCGTGATGGTACAAAAATAGGGTTTAATAACCCCTTGAATAAAGCCATTTCAGACGCCGTTGAAGTGCCTATCATCGCCTCTGGCGGGGTGGGTAATTTGCAGCATTTGGTGGATGGCGTGAAACTGGGCGGTGCCGATGCCGTGCTGGCCGCCAGTATTTTTCATTATGGGGAGTACACGGTGAAGCAGGCCAAGCAATACATGGCACAACAAGGCATAGAAGTTAGGATATGACTTGGTTAGATGACATTCGCTGGGATGCCAATGGCTTGGTGCCGGTCATCGCACAAGAGCAGCAAACAGGCCGCATACTTATGTTTGCCTGGATGAATCGTGAGGCCTTGCAATTAACCTATGATACCAAGCAAGCAGTTTATTGGTCGCGCTCGCGTAACAAGTTGTGGCATAAAGGTGAAGAGTCGGGACATTTTCAACACGTGCATGAAATTCGCATAGATTGCGATGAGGACGTGGTGTTGATTCGAGTTGAGCAGGTAGGCGGGATTGCCTGCCATACTGGTCGGCACAATTGCTTTTTTAAGAAATTAGATAAAGGTCAGTGGATAATCGATCAAGCAGTGATTAAAGACCCCAAAGATATTTATTAGGCCGAATGAGATAAACATGAACGATACATTAAACCGTTTGGCGCTATTGTTGGAGCAACGCAAAGACGCTGACCCACAAACATCGTACGTGGCGAAACTGTATGCCAAAGGCATGGACAGTATCTTGAAAAAAGTTGGAGAAGAAGCTGCTGAGACCATCATTGCAGCTAAAAATCCCAACAAACAAGACTTGATATACGAAACAGCCGATTTATGGTTTCACACCTTGGTGATGCTAGCGCATGCCGGATTAAAGCCAGACGACGTATTGGCAGAATTGGCTAGGCGCGAAGGGCTGTCTGGTCTAGAAGAAAAAGCATCCAGACAAGAAAGTAGCAAGTGAACATGAGTGACAACTGCATATTTTGTAAAATTGTAAATGGCGTAGTCCCCTCCACAAAAATATACGAAGACGATGATGTGATTGCCTTTAATGACATTAGGCCATCGGCTAGCGTACATTTTTTGATTGTGCCAAAATTACACATAGACAGCTTAGCCAGCTGTGAAAACGAACATCAGGCATTATTAGGTAAAATGCTATTGCTTGCGCCGAAATTAGCAAAACAGCAAGGTTTAGCAGGGTTCAAGACCCTAATAAATACCGGTGTAGAAGGTGGTCAAGAAGTGTTTCATATTCATGTGCATGTAATGGGCGGTGGCGATAAGTCACGCAATAACTAACTTTAATATTTTAGGAGTATCGTCATGGGATCATTAAGCATTTGGCATTGGTTAATTGTATTGTTAATAGTGGTGCTGGTTTTTGGCACGAAGAAATTACGCAACATGGGCGGCGACGTTGGTGGCGCGGTAAAAGATTTTAAAGATGCGGTCAATGAAGGCAAAGCCGCTTTAGATAAACCCGTTGCGGCAGCAGCTGTGTCGACAGCCAAACCTAAAGCAGCAGTAAAAAAACCGGCCGCTAAAACAAAGGCAAAAGCAGCCGGCGCGGCAACAGCAAAAACCATTGCTGCCAAAAAACCGGCCGCCAAAAAACCAGCAGCGGTGAAGAAGCCGACGGTAGCAAAAAAACCGGCCGTTAAAAAGCCAGCCGCAGTTAAAAAACCTGCAGTTGCTAAAAAGCCAGCCATTAAAAAACCAGCCGCGGTTAAAAAACCTGCAGTAGCCAAAAAGCCGGCCGCAGCAAAAAGACCCGCTGCTAAGAAACCAGCCGCGCAGTAATTTTTCAATCTGATTTTACGTGTTTGATGTTTCATTTTCTGAGCTACTGGTCATCGCATTTGTTGCGTTGATCGTCATAGGCCCAGAAAAATTGCCGAAAGTCGCGCGCACGCTTGGCGCGCTTGTCGGACGCATGCAGCGGTATCTTGCGGAAGTCAAAGAAGAAGTCAATCGTGAGGCGCGCTTTGAAGAGTTGCAGCAATTGCAAAATGAAATAAAGCAAAGCAGCCATAAGGCCCAGGCCAAAGCGCAGCGTAAAGTCGGTGAGCTGACGCAACAGCTGAATTTCCAAGAATTGGATGACTTAGAAACGGTTACGGTAAAAGAGCCGTCAGCCAACAGTTAACTTCACTCTGTGACCCCAACCGAAAATTTCATTAGCCATTTAATTGAATTGCGTGACCGTTTGTTGCGCACGCTGATTGGATTTGTGCTGGTCTTGCTGATGCTGTTGCCGTTTGCCAATAAAATATACAGCCTATTAGCCGCACCCTTGCTCGCACAGTTACCCAGTGGCGGGCAGATGATAGCCACAGCGGTGACCACGCCTTTTTTTGTGCCGATGAAGGTTGCCATGATGGCGGCCTTCATTATTTCCCTGCCGCATACCATGTATCAAGCTTGGTCTTTCGTTGCGCCCGGATTGTATGCGCATGAAAAAAAATTCATGGTGCCTATGATAGTGGCTAGCTGTTGCTTGTTTTTAATGGGCATGGCTTTCGCCTACTTCCTGGTGCTGCCAGTCATTTTTGGATTTATTATTAGCGCTGCCCCCGTTGGGGTGGCAGTTATGACCGATATAGCCAATTACCTGGATTTCGTGATTGGTCTGTTTTTTGCATTCGGTTTGGCGTTTCAAGTGCCTATTGCCGTTATTTTGGTGGTGTATTTTGGCTGGTTAGACGTGATCCAGCTGAAGGCCATGCGAGCTTACGTAGTGGTGGTGGCGTTCATCCTTGGGGCAATTTTTACCCCGCCTGATGTTGTTTCGCAATTTATGTTGGCGCTGCCCATTTGCATGCTCTACGAGTTGGGTATGTTATTGGCTGGGTTCATCACTAAAGCAAGTACTAGCCATCCCGATTCGCCAGCCTGATAAGGTTTTGGGCTATTGTTTGGCGAGGGGTTTAGGTCGTTTGCCGACCTTGACCTTTAAATTCAGGTTTTTTTCAGCTCGGGCAATGTTGAGGTTAGCTTGTTGATTAGGCGTCAAGGCCGCAATTAAATTAAGCATGGAGCCAGTGTCGTAAATGGGCTTGCCGTCTATGGCTAGCAATATATCCCCTGCCAGCACGCCGGCTTTGTCAGCAGGCCCGCCTTTAAGCACCCCGGCCACCAATGCTCCTTGCGCCTGTTTAAGCTTGAACGATTCGGCTAACTCAGGCGTGATGTCCTGTGCTTGTATGCCTATCCAGCCGCGCGTGACGTTGCCTAGGCTAACTATTTGTTCCATTACTTGGCGCGCTAAACTGGCTGGAATGGCAAAGCCTATGCCCATGGAGCCACCACTGCGGGAGTAAATCGCACTGTTAATGCCGACCAAATTCCCTTCGGTATCAATTAACGCGCCTCCGGAATTGCCTGGATTAATCGATGCGTCTGTTTGAATAAAGTTTTCAAAGGTATTGATGCCTAAGTGCGTGCGACCAAGGGCACTAATGATTCCTTGTGTGACCGTTTGACCAACCCCAAACGGATTGCCTATTGCCAGCACTACGTCACCTACGTTTAATTTTTCTGAACTGGCAAACGTGATGGCAGGTAAATTTTGCGCGTCTATTTTAATCAGTGCCAAATCGGTTTCAGGGTCGGTTCCAACGACTTTTGCCGACATCTTACGACCGTCAGACAGGGCGATGTCAATTTCATCAGCGCTGGCTATTACATGGTTATTGGTCAGTATTAGGCCTTGCTCGCTGACAATAACGCCCGAGCCTAGGCTGTTTTCAGCTTGATTTTGACCGTCGTTATCATCAAATTGATCGCCAAAAAAATGGCGGAACATCGGGTCATCCAAGTATTTTTGATGGGGGTTGTCGATGGCTTTTTTACTGGTAAATACATTCACCACCGCCGGCATGGCTTTTTTTACTGCCAAACTGTAGGAGCCCGCCGAACGCACTCCTAAGCTGGGCTCAGCGTATTTAACCAATACAGCTGAGTTTTTCTGTGGGCTTAGCTTTTCTAATAGCTGCGGTGCAAAGGTGCGCAACACAAAAAGGAGCGCTAAGCAAAGGGTGGTGGTTTGGGCAAAAATGAGCCATAGTTTTTTGCTGAGCGATGGGTGCATGGTTATCGATTAATGGTGGGCTAAATGAACAACATACCTAGGTAAAATTAAAAAGGGGTAGCTTGTGATGGCTATGGTTTTTACTTTGAGCAATGGCGCTTTGCAATGTAATATCGGTCTATTGTAGCGAATATTCAAGAGCTAAGAAATAAAAAGGGCGCACGCGATGGTTAAGCTTAATGATTTGATCGACTATACCCAGCAATTCATGCATGTGGATCGCCATAACGATTATTGCCCCAATGGCTTGCAAGTTGAAGGGCGGGCTGAGGTGGGCAAAATAGTCACTGGGGTCAGCGCTAGCTTGGCATTCTTGCAGCAGGCTGCCGAACGTAGTGCCGATTTGGTCTTGGTTCATCATGGCTATTTCTGGCGCAATGAGGACCCGCGTGTCGTTGGCATTAAGCGCAAAAGACTGGCCTTTTTGATGGAAAGAAACATCAGCTTGATGGCCTACCACTTACCCTTAGACGCTCACCCTGAAGTAGGCAACAATGCCACTTTAGGCCGTAAGTTAGGCCTAGATCAAACTGGGTCAGTTGGCGACGCCAACCTGATTTGTTATGGCAGCCTTGAACAATCATGCAGTTTAGCTGCCTTTGCTAAGCGCATAGACACGGTGCTGCAAAGGCCAAGTTTAGTGATTGGCGATTTGGATAAAAAACTCAAAACCGTTGCTTGGTGCACCGGCGCTGGCCAATCTTATATGGAAGAGGCGATTAGCTTGGGTGTCGATGCATTCATTAGTGGGGAAATATCGGAACAGACCACCCACTTAGCTCACGAATCTGGCGTGGCTTACATTGCTGCTGGCCACCATGCCACTGAGCGTTACGGCGTTCAGGCACTGGGCGAGCATTTGGCTAAAAAATTCGCGCTGGAGCATGAATTTTTAGATCTATACAATCCAGTTTAACTGTTATTTTTCAATGACTTATAAAATAAAACTTTAACTTATAAACAAAAAATTGTACAATAAGGCCAATTTGAAATTTGCAGGGCTTTGAAGACTAAGCAAAGTGGGTAACGATTAAAAGAATTTATTGTGTACGTGGCTGAATTATTAAGCATACTAGCCATCCAATCCGGTCAATCCAAATTAGTTCATGAGGAAAACATGTCAGACACACCCAATGACAAGAAAAAAATTGCAGCGCAAGCCGATCAAGCCACGGTGGTTGATTTAGAAAAGCGCAACTTTTTAATCGCCACGTCCAGTGTTGGGGCACTTGGTTGCGCCGCTGCGGCCGTGCCCTTTGTGTTGAGCATGACGCCAAGTGAGCGCGCCAAAGCCGCAGGTGCGCCAGTGGAAGTGGACGTGAGTAAAATTGCACCAGGCAGCATGATGACGGTGGAATGGCGTGGTAAGCCAGTTTGGATTATCAACCGTACCGAAGAAATGACGGCCGAGTTAGCTAAACACGACGATCAGTTGACTGATCCAAGTTGCGAGGTGGTGTCTCAACAGCCCGATTATTGCAAAAGCACAGACCGATCCATTAAGCCAAATTTAGCTGTCATGGTGGGTATCTGTACTCACTTGGGCTGTTCCCCATCCGCCAAGCTTCAACCTAAAGGTGACATGGGTGACAACTGGACTGGCGGTTTCTTTTGCCCTTGCCATGGCTCTAAATTCGACTTAGCGGGGCGCGTATTTAAAGGCTCTCCAGCACCGACTAACTTGGTGGTGCCGCCGCATAAATACTTAACGGATACAACCTTGCTGATTGGTGTGGATACTGAGGATAAGGCTTAAGTCATGACAAATAAAACAAATGCAGATAAAAAATCGCTGGTCGCCAATGCGCTAGGCCAAGGTTTAGAATGGGTCGATGCTCGCTTTCCCTTAAGCAGCAACATTAAGGCCCACTTAACCGAATACTACGCGCCTAAGAATTTCAATTTTTGGTATTTCTTTGGATCGCTGTCCTTGTTAGTGCTGGTATTGCAGATACTAACGGGTATATTCCTGACCATGCATTACAAGCCGGATGCCATGCTGGCGTTTGCTTCCGTTGAATACATTATGCGTGACGTGCCTTGGGGCTGGTTGATCCGCTACATGCACTCCACCGGCGCTTCCATGTTTTTTGTGGTGGTGTATTTGCACATGTTCCGCGGCATTATTTATGGTTCCTACCGCACGCCGCGTGAGCTTATTTGGTTGTTTGGTGTGGGCATTTTCTTGTGCTTAATGGGCGAAGCTTTCTTTGGCTACCTATTGCCATGGGGCCAAATGTCCTATTGGGGTGCTCAAGTGATTGTGAACTTGTTCTCAGCCATTCCATTTGTAGGTCCGGATGTCTCTGAGTGGTTGCGTGGCGATTACTTGGTTTCGGATGCCACCTTAAACCGTTTCTTTGCCTTTCATGTGATTGCCTTACCATTTGTTTTGGTCGGCTTGGTTGTGGCCCACATTATTGCCTTGCATGAGGTTGGTTCGAATAACCCAGACGGCATAGAAATTAAAAAATTAAAAGACAAAAAAACCGGTATTCCATTAGATGGCATTCCTTTTCATCCGTATTACACGGTGAAGGATATCGTTGGGGTGGTGGTATTTTTGATGGTGTTCTCTACCATCATCTTCTTTGCGCCAGAAATGGGCGGCTACTTCCTGGAAGCCAATAATTTTGTACCAGCCAATCCGCTGGTCACGCCGGCTCACATTGCGCCGGTTTGGTATTTCACGCCTTATTATTCAATATTGCGTGCGGTTCCGCCGTTTCCTGGTGTTGGCTTTTTGGGCATACCTCCTTCGCTGTTCCCGGGTGTAGCAGCCATGGGTCTGTCCGTTCTGGTCTTCGCCTTGCTGCCTTGGTTAGATAAGAGCCCAGTGAAATCCATACGCTACCGCGGTCGTTTGTATAAACAATGGTTAGCGGCTTTTGTGGTGAGTTTCATTGTGCTAGGTTACTTAGGTACTGAGCCATCAAACGTTTGGGGACAATTTGGCCCTTGGCTTGGCAATGCAGAGCGTGCCACGGTAGTGGCACGTATCTTCATGTTGGTCTATTTTGCGTTTTTTATACTTATGCCTTGGTATAGCAAAAAAGATAAAACCTTAGCGGTACCAGAAAGGGTGACAGGATAATAACCATGAAAAACACCATTAAACTAGGTTTAAGCGTTTTATCCCTTTTCTCGGCATTGTTGTTTGCTCAGCACGCCTTAGCAAACACTGCCGTGCATTTGGACAAAGCGCCCATCGATGCCTCCAATCATGAATCATTGCAACGCGGTGCGCGCACTTTTGTGAACAATTGCTTAAATTGCCACAGTGCCAATTACATGCGCTATAACCGCTTGCAAGCAATAGGCTTGAGCGAAAAGCAAATAAAAGACAATTTGCTATTTGCCGGTGAAAAGGTTGGCGACACCATGAAGGTGGCCATCAACCCAGAAGAGGCCAAAAAATGGTTTGGCGTGGCGCCACCTGATTTGTCAGTGGAAGTGCGTGCCCGTGGTGCCGATTGGGTTTACAGCTACATGCGTGCTTTTTACCGCGATGAAACCAGCACGACGGGTTGGGGCAATTGCGTGTTTGATCCAGTGAGCTGCAAAGTATCCATGCCGCATGTTTTGTATCAATTGCAGGGCGAACAAATCATGAATCACGAAACGCATCAACTCGAGCTAGCTAAGCCAGGTAAATTGGCCCCAGCGGAATACGATGCATTGGTGGGTGACTTAACGAATTTTCTAGCATTTATGGCTGAGCCAGCTAAACAGCAGCGCAATCATTTAGGTTGGATAGTATTACTCTTTTTAGCAGTGTTGTTGGTGCTCGCCTACAAACTCAAAAAAGCCTATTGGAAAGACATACACTAAAATGATGACCTTATACTCAGGGACAACCGATCCCTATAGCCACCGTTGCCGTATCGTATTATTTGAAAAAGGCATGGACTTTCAAGTAATCGACGTCGACTTGGCCAACAAACCTGAAGACCTTGCGGTGATAAATCCGTATAACCAAGTGCCGGTTTTGGTTGAGCGTGATTTGGTTTTGTCCGAAGCGAATATCATCAATGAATACATCGACGAGCGTTTTCCCCACCCACAATTAATGCCGCCCGACCCAGTGATGCGTGCGCGTGCTCGCTTGTTCTTGTACAACTTTGAAAAAGAACTGTTTGATCACATCAAGGACATCGAGTCCGACGATGAACAGCGTGCTGATAAAGCACGCATTACCGTGCGCGATAATTTGACGCAATTGGTGCCTATTTTTGCTAAGCAAAATTATTTGCTAGGCGACGATTATTCCATGCTGGACGTAGCCGTAACGCCGTTGTTATGGCGTTTGGATCACTATGGCATCGTCTTGCAAAACCAAGCCTCGCCAATCTTGAAATACGCCGAACGATTATTTTCTAGGCCGCTGTACGCTGAGGCGATGACGCCGTCAGAAAAAGTCATGCGCAAATAGTTGGGCATGCTTTACTAACATGAGCAAAGAGCAAGCATCGACCAAGCCCTACCTAGTTAGGGCTATACACGAATGGTGCATGGATAATGGCTACACCCCTCACCTGCTGGTGGTAGTTAACTCGCAAACACGAGTGCCTATGGCCTACGTTAAAGCGGGCGAGATAGTACTAAACCTAAATTACACCGCTACTAAGGACTTGCTCATGGATAATGAGGCGGTTAGTTTCTCGGCCAGGTTTGCTGGGGTGTCGCAGAACTTGTACGTGCCCATGACGGCGGTAAAAGGCTTGTTTGCTAGAGAAACCGGGCAAGGCATGTTTTTTGAAGTCGACAACACGCCAGCGCATGAGGCTATATCCGATGGGGCTAGTCAAGTGCCAAATCACTCCAATCCAAGCGCGGCAGTCAATAGCAAAAAACCTAAGTTAACTATTGTAAAGTAGCTTAACTTTTTTCAAAAAGTCAGTATAATACGCGTCTCAAATAAACGCCGGATTAGCTCAGTTGGTAGAGCAGCGCACTTGTAATGCGAAGGTCGTCAGTTCGATTCCGACATCCGGCACCAAATTCTAGTACAAATACCCTTTTATAGATTTGACAGCAGTTCAAATTATCAGCATAATCGCGGGTTCGGTTTGGAGGGGTGGCCGAGTGGTTAAAGGCGACGGACTGTAAATCCGTTCTCTCAGAGTACGAAGGTTCGAATCCGTCCCCCTCCACCAAAGTTTTTAATACGCAGTAAGTAGGGCCTGTTGGCGTTGGTTTAGATGGGTGCGCGGGTGTAGCTCAGCTGGTAGAGCTTCAGTTTTCCAAACTGAATGTCGCGAGTTCGAGTCTCGTCGCCCGCTCCAAGTGCGATCGGGATCATGGGGGTCGTCTCCTTTTGGATCGTCCATCTTC
>SXLB01000011.1 GCA_005777825.1 Methylotenera sp.
GGCACCTACATCATGAACAGCAAAGATTTGCGTGCCATTGAGCACGTGGAGCGCTTGGTGAAAATGGGCGTGGATTCTTTAAAAATTGAAGGGCGCACTAAATCGCGTTATTACGTGGCACGCACTTGCCAAAACTACCGTGTCGCCATAGACGACGCAGTGGCGGGCCGTCCTTTTGATTGGAATTTGTTGGGTGAATTGGAAAACTTAGCCAACCGTGGTTACACCGATGGCTTTTATCAGCGCCATCATACGGCCGAGCATCAAAACTACAAGCAAGGCTATTCCGTGTCCAATCGCAGTTTGTATGTAGGGGATGTGGTGGCTTACGATGCGACGACAGGCCTGGCTGACATAGAAGCGCGCAATAAATTTTCCGTGGGCGATCGCCTGCAAATTATTCACCCTAGTGGCAATCAAGACCTGCTAGTGGAGAACATGTATAACAAAAAGGGTGAAGCCATACAGCAGGCAGCCGGCAGTGGTTATTTTGTGCGCTTACCGGTAGCGGCACAAAATCTAAACAATGCCATGGTGGCCAAATACCTATAAAAAAACCTAACAAACGTCCTGTTTGTTAGGTTGTTGAACGCTTAGCTAGCCTAGCCGGTAATGTAAGACTCTAGCTGCTTAATTAAGCGTTGTTGGTAGTCTATGGTCTCTTTCACCAAGTCCCCGATAGAGAGCATGCCGACTACTTTATTGTTGTCTAGTACCGGTAAATGGCGTATGCGTTTCTCTGTCATGACGGTCATGCCTTGTTCTACCGTGTCGCTTAGTTTTACGGAAATCACGTTGGCCGTCATGACCTCGCTTACCACAGTGGTTTTTGAGGATTTGCCTTTTAGCACCACTTCCCTGGCGTAGTCACGCTCAGAAAATATCCCCACTAGCTTGTCACCCTCTAGCACCATCAGCGCCCCGATTTCGTATTCCGCCATCACCACCAATGCATCAAACACTGGGCGGTGTGGGGCAATCGAGATCACCTCTTTAAGTTGTTTGGTCGCCAGTAATTGTTGTATTGTTTTCATTATTCTCTCCTCACAAAAGCGCTAGTCAAAAATATACACCTTATAATGCGTGTTACACAATTGAATTGGAAAAATACTTAAGCTCCCCATCATGCATAAAAATACCGTCATTAAAGCCTTTTTGGCCTTGTTTGTACTCACTGTCATTTGGGGCTATAACTGGGTGGTGATGAAGGTGGCGGTGCAATATGCTAGCCCTTTTCAGTTTGCCGCCATGCGCACTTTTTTTGGCGCGCTGGTGTTGTTTGCCTTGATTGCAGCGACCAAACGCCCTTTGGCCTTGACTCACTTCCGCACGATGTTGACCTTAGGTTTGTTGCAAACGGTGGGCTTTACCGGCCTGCTGATCTGGGCATTGGTTGAAGGCGGCGCTGGCAAAACCGCAGTGCTGACTTACACCATGCCGTTTTGGGTGCTGTTGTTTGCTTGGCCCATGCTGGGTGAAAAGGTGCAAGGCTGGCAATGGTTGGCAGTCCTGTTTGCGCTCATGGGCATGCTGTTTATTTTCGATCCGTTGCACATCAAGGCCGATGGTTTTAGCATGGTTTTAGCCTTGTGTTCTGGCATATCCTGGGCGATTTCGGCCATTATTTCAAAAAAATTGCACCAACGTGAACCGCAGTTGGATTTGCTCAATCTGACTGCCTGGCCTATGTTGTTAGGTTCCATTCCCATTCTTGCCGTAGCCTTTATTTTGCCAGCGCCGCCCATACAGTGGACCAGCGGTTTTATTTATGCCGTTCTGTTTAATGTGTTGTTAAGCGGTTGTTTGGCGTGGGTATTATGGCTGTATGCTTTGCAGCGCTTGCAGGCGGGTGTGGCTAGCATGGCGTCCATGTTGGCCCCTGTGATAGGCGTTTTGGCAGCATGGATACAGCTCAATGAGGTGCCAGATTGTTATGAACTGATAGGCATGGTGTTGATCGCCCTGTCCTTGATTACCATCTCCATCATTAACATCCGCAAGCACACGCAAATTGATCCGGCCCAAGGGCAGGAGTAATGAGGGCAGCACAGGCTTGTGTTAAAATGGCCGTTATTTTTTAAGTCTTAAGGGTAAGTTAAATGGCGGGTCATAGTAAGTGGGCAAATATTCAACATCGCAAAGGCCGTCAAGATGCCAAGCGCGGCAAGATATTCACCAAAATTATTAAAGAGATCACGGTTGCGGCCCGTTTAAGCGGCGGTGACGTGACCATGAACCCACGCTTGCGCGCGGCGGTGGCGGTGGCCAAGGAAGAAAACATGCCGGCCGATAACATCACCCGAGCCATCAAAAAAGGCACGGGTGAATTAGAAGGCGTGAACTACGAAGAAATTCGTTACGAAGGTTATGGCATCAATGGCGCGTCCATTATTATTGATTGTTTAACCGACAATAAGCAGCGTGCGGTGGCCGATGTGCGCCACGCATTGACTAAGTTTGGTGGCAACTTGGGTACCGATGGTTCGGTAGCCTTTATGTTTAAACATTGCGGCAGTTTGGTCTACGAGCCAGGCACCAACGAAGATAAAGTCATGGAAGTGGCTTTGGACGCGGGTGCGGAAGACGTCGTTAGCGATGAGGATGGCAGCATAGAAGTGATCACTGCGCCCAATGATTTTATGGCCGTTAAAGAAGCCATGGAGGCGGCCGGCTTGAAAGCCGTCATGGCAGAAGTCACCATGAAGCCCATGAATGAAATAGAACTCACTGGCGACGATGCGCTAAAAATGCAAAAAATATTGGACGCATTGGACGATTTAGACGACGTGCAAGACGTCTACACCAGCGCCTTAATCGACGACTAGTGGCCAAAATCACCATACTCGGTATCGACCCTGGCCTGCGCATGACGGGCTTTGGTTTGATTGAAAAAGACGGCGAAAAAATTCATTACATCGCCAGTGGCACCATCAAAACGGCTAGCGCCAAAAAGAATAAGGTAGTCGGTGAAGACGACAGAGAAGAGTTGCCGGCCCGCTTAAAAGTCATATTGGATGGCTTATTTGAAGTCATCGACACCTACCATCCCAGCCAAGTCGCCATAGAAAAAGTGTTTGTAAACGTCAATCCGCAGTCGACTTTGTTATTGGGTCAGGCGCGTGGCGCTGCCATCAGCGCCGCCGTTATCCGTGATTTAAGCGTGGCCGAGTACACGGCTTTACAGGTTAAGCAGGCTGTGGTGGGCAACGGCCATGCTGATAAGGAGCAGGTGCAAGCCATGGTCAAGCGCCTGCTTAATCTGGCTGCTACGCCTAAGCCCGATTCGGCCGATGCCTTGGCGTGTGCTATTTGCCATGCTCACGGTGGCCAAGGTTTGGGTAAATTGGCCACCGCTGGCTTTAGGGTGCGAGGCGGCCGTTTGGTTTAGAAGTCAATCGTTAGCCATGCCTTATTGTTTGCATGGGTTTGAATAAGGGAGTTGCAATGATAGGACGTTTGAATGGCACGCTGTTGGAAAAGACGCCGCCACTAATCTTGATTGATTGCCACGGGGTCGGTTACGAATGCGAAGTGCCCATGAGCACTTTTTATAACCTGCCCGCCCTTGGTGAAAAAGTCGTGATGTTGACGCATTTTGTCGTGCGGGAAGATGCCCAATTGTTATACGGCTTTGGCAGCGAGCAAGAGCGCGCCACTTTTAGGCAGTTGTTAAAAGTGAACGGCATAGGGGCGAAATCGGCTTTGTCCATATTGAGCGGCTTGTCTATAGATGACCTAGCCCAAGCCGTGGCCATGCAAGACAGTGCCATGCTGACGCGCGTGCCTGGCGTGGGTAAGAAAACCGCCGAACGCTTGTTGCTGGAACTCAAAGATAAATTTAGCCTAGCCGGCCTGAATGCCGCCCAAGCCAATCAACCCAAATCGGCCGCCAGCGATGTGCTGAATGCCCTTATTTCATTAGGGTACAATGAGCGTGAAGCCTTGGCTGCGGTGAAATTGTTGCCCAGCGACAGCACGGTTGCAGAAGGCATTAAACAAGCTTTAAAATCCCTGTCAAAATAACCGTTATGCACGCTTGAGTTAGCGCATTGGTATGCGAACCGACGCAAGCGTATTGGAAAAACGCCCATGATAGAAACCGATCGCCTGATCGCCCCTGATACCGAAAGCCCCCAAGAGGAGGCCTTGGAGCGTGCCTTGCGTCCTAAGTTATTGGACGAATACGTGGGCCAAGAAAAAGCCCGCAGTCAGTTGGAAATCTTCATCAACGCGGCGCGTGGTCGCAGTGAAGCGCTCGATCATGTCTTGCTGTTTGGCCCACCTGGTTTGGGTAAAACCACTTTGGCGCACATTATTGCCAAAGAAATGGGCGTTAACATGCGTCAAACCTCGGGTCCGGTGTTGGAACGTGCCGGGGATTTGGCGGCTTTGCTGACCAATTTAGAACCCAATGACGTGTTGTTTATCGATGAGATTCATCGCCTATCGCCGGTGGTGGAAGAGATCTTGTACCCGGCCATGGAAGATTACCGCTTGGACATCATGATAGGTGAGGGGCCGGCTGCCCGCAGCGTGCGTTTGGATTTGCCGCCGTTTACCTTAATTGGTGCCACCACCCGTGCCGGCATGCTGACCAATCCCTTGCGTGATCGGTTTGGCATCGTCTCCCGCTTGGAGTTTTACACGGCCGATGAGTTGGCGCGCATCGTTCAGCGCAGCGCCGGATTGTTGGACGTGGCCATGGTGGACACCGGATCATTAGAAATTGCCAAGCGCTCACGCGGTACGCCACGCATTGCCAACCGTTTATTACGTCGCGTGCGTGATTACGCGCAAGTGAAAGGCGATGGCACGGTGTCGGCAGAAGTGGCCGATGCCGCTTTAAAAATGTTAGACGTGGACAAGCTCGGTTTTGATGTGATGGACAGAAAATTATTACTGGCCGTCTTAGAAAAATTTGCCGGTGGCCCAGTGGGATTGGATAATTTAGCGGCGGCCATAGGCGAAGAGCGCGACACCATAGAAGACGTATTGGAACCCTACTTAATTCAGCAAGGCTATTTAATGCGTACGCCGCGTGGTCGCATGGCCACCCAACTCGCTTACCAGCATTTTGGCTTGGCGGCACCGAAAAATTTACTGACGGAAGATTGGCCAGCGTGACCCAATTTACTTGGCCTATACGCGTTTATTATGAAGACACCGATAGCGGTGGGGTGGTTTACCACTCAAATTATTTGAATTTCATGGAGCGGGCCAGAACCGAATGGTTGCGCGCCTTGGGCTTTGAGCAAACGCAGTTAAAAGACCAACATGGCCTCATTATCGTCATCCACAGTTTGAGCATGCAGTTTAAAAAACCGGCTTATTTCAACGACATGCTGGCCGTCCGCTGCGAGCTAAGCGAACTCGGCCGCAGCAGTTTAGTTATGCAGCAAAGCATCAGCCGTGATGGGCTAGTGTTGATAGAAGCGCAGGTGAAAGCCGCCTTTGTTGATGCGGTAAGCTTTAAGCCCATGGGCGTGCCGGCTGAAATTCGCCATAAAATACAATTGGAAAAACCACAGGGACTCCTATGACCGTAAGCGTTGCAAATGACATGTCTATTTTTTCACTGGTAGCAGGCGCCAGCCTGCCGGTGCAATTGGTGCTGGTGGTGTTAATCCTCACCTCCTTGTTTTCTTGGTGGTATATCTTCATCAAGTTAGCCACCATTAAGCGCGCCGAAAGCAGTGCCGAGGAATTTGAGGCGGCCTTTTGGGCAGGCGGCGATTTAAATAAATTGTTTGACAGCCTAGGCGCCGGCAGGCGCAAAACCCAAGGCATGGCCAGCATCTTTGAAGCCGGCTTTAAAGAATACGTCAGGCATAAACAGCAATCGCGCATGGAAGTATCGGATGTCATGGAAGGTGCCAGACGCGCCATGCGCGCAGCCTATAACCGTGAGCTGGACAACTTAGACGCCCACTTACCGTTCTTGGCTTCGGTCGGTTCGGTCAGCCCTTACATAGGTTTGTTTGGTACGGTCTGGGGCATCATGAATGCATTCCGTGGTTTGTCTAATGTCGCGCAAGCAACCTTAAGCCAAGTAGCACCAGGTATTGCCGAGGCGCTGGTGGCCACCGCCATCGGTTTGTTTGCGGCGATTCCAGCGGTGATTGCCTATAACCGTTTTGCCAGCTCGGTCGATCGCTTGTCGGTGCGCTACGAAAGTTTTATGGAAGAGTTCACCAACATCTTGCAAAGAAAAAGCTAAGCCATGTCACGCAACCGTAAACGCCGCATGATGAATCAAATCAACGTCGTGCCTTACATAGACGTGACTTTGGTGTTGTTGGTCATCTTTATGGTGACCGCCCCCATGACCAATCCTGGTGTGGTGGATTTGCCCAAAGTAGGGCAGAGCCTTAAGCAATCTCCAGTCCCGCCTTTGGTTTTAACGGTTAAGCAGAACAATCAAATTGAATTAGACAATCAAGCCATGGCACGTGATCAATTGTTGAGCAAGGTAAGGCAAGCATTAACGGCATCGCCTGAACGGGCCGTGGTGATTGCCGCCGATAAAAACGTCAAATACGATGACGTGATTGCGGTGATGGATCTGCTCAAGCAAAACCAGGTGGATAAGGTTGGCCTGTTGTTGTCGCCGGCCCAGTAACTTGCGTAGCGCATCATGATGATTAGGGCCTATGAAAAAGACGTGTCTTGGCAAGCCGGTATTTGGGCAATAGGCGTTCATTTGCTGTTGTTGGCGGCCTTGCTCTTGTCATTCAATTGGAAAGCGACCTCACCCATGCTGAATGTGGCGGAAGTCGAATTGTGGGACAGCCTGCCTCAACCTTCGCCGCCTTTGCCAATTGCCCCGCCAGTAGAAACACCGCCGCCAGTCGTGGTCAAAGAAGCCCCGCCACCGCCGCCAGAAAAAGTTGAAGCGCCAGCCCCTAAAGCCCCCGAAGTGGACATTGCCCTAGAAAAAAAACGCAAAGAGCTGGAGCAAAAAAAAGCCGCCGAGCAATTGAAAAAAGAGTTGGCCTTGGAGCAAAAAAAACAATTGGCTGCCTTGCAAGCGGAAGCGCGTAAAGAAGAAATGCAAAACAGCGACAAGTTGTTAAAAGAAAACAAAGCCAATGAGACTTTGAAAAAACTGCAACAAGAAGCCTTAGCCGAAGAGCGCGCCGCGACTGAGCAAGCCGCAGCCAGCGATAAGTCGGCCAAGTCGGCGGCCAGTGCCGGTGTGGTGGACGAGTACCGCAGTAAAATCCAAGCCAAAATTCGCGGTAATGTAAATAAAAGCTTGTGTGCCACGGCCAATCCTGAGCTTAAATTTGACATAGGCTTGCTGCCCACAGGTGAAATGACCGGTTTGCCTAAGCTGCTTAAATCCAGTGGCAATAAAGCCTGCGACGAGGCTGTGGAACGGGCTATTATGGCTTCCCAGCCTTTGCCGGTGCCCACTGATGGGGTGGCATTCGCGCAATTTAGAAACCTCAAGTTGACCTTTAGGCCGAATGACTAAATTAGCCTTAGGCATAGGCAGACGGACTAAAAAAAGACCGCTAAATGTCATAATGCTAGGATAAATTTGCAGTAGAATCGATTTGCGGCATGTAAACTAAACGTTGGTTTGGCTGTGCCGCATTTCTAACGAAAAAACATTTTAAGACATCACCTAAAAAAAGTGCTTATACCCATCTTACGTATCGTTCTACTTTTAGTGAGCTTATGCTTAAGTGGCTTAGCCCACTCCGCTTTGGAAATTGAGATCAGTGGCGGCGGCGCGCAACAACTGCCGATTGCCATCGTGCCATTTGCGCAAAGCCAGCCCGGTAGCGACAACCTCAGTTCTATCATCCAAGCCGATCTAAAACGCAGCGGTTTATTTCGCCTCTTGGAAACCGCAGGCGTCACCAGCCGACCCAGCGACATCAGCCAAATCAAATACGCCGAGTGGGTGGCCTTGCAGGCGCAAGCCATGGCCGTGGGCAAGGTGGAAGCCCTGCCTGGCAATCGCTACAACATCAGTTTTCAATTGGTCGATGTGCTCAAGCAAACCCAGTTAGCCAGCGTGCAATACAACGTCTCAGCCAACCAATTACGCGGCACCGCGCATAAAATAGCCGACGTGATTTACCAAAAATTAACCGGCGAAAGCGGTCTATTTTCCAGTCGGATTGCTTACGTGGCTAAGCTCAATGGCCGCTATGCATTGAGGGTGGCCGATGTCGATGGGGAAAATGCGGTCACCATGGTTTCCTCAAAAGAGCCGATTATTTCACCGACTTGGTCGCCCGATGGCAGCAAAATGGCTTACGTGTCGTTTGAAAAGAAAAAACCCATCATTTATATCCAAACCCTGAGCGGCCAACGCACCATATTAGCCAATTTTAAAGGCAACAACAGTGCCCCCGCTTGGTCGCCAGACGGGAGTAAGTTAGCCATAGTTTTAACCTATGGCGCCAATTCTCAGCTCTATACGATTAATGCCGATGGCAGTAATCTGCAGCCTTTAACCAAAAGCAGTGCCATTGATACCGAGCCCACTTGGTCGCCTGACGGACAGTGGATTTATTTCAGTTCCGATCGTGGTGGCCGCCCACAAATATACAAAGTCGCGGCCAGCGGTGGCGACGTGCAAAGGGTGACCTTTGAGGGTACGTTCAATTTAAGCCCACGTGTGTCACCCGATGGTAAGTTTTTGGCCATGGTGCGCAACGACGGCGGAAAATACCGATTAGCCCTGCAAGAGTTAGCCAGTGGCCAGGTGCAGATGTTGAGCGAGGGGGCGCAGGATGAGTCGCCCAGTTTTGCCCCCAATGGCCGTGTGTTGCTGTATGCAACCCGCAGTGGCGACAAAGGTGCTTTGGCCGCGGTATCCAGTGATGGTAGTGTGAGGCAACGTTTAAATGAGTCCGGTGGCGATATCCGCGAGCCGGCTTGGGGTCCGTTAATTAAGTAGCGAATAATATTTTAGGCTGTGATGGCCTTATTAAGGAGAGCGATATGAACAGCAGCACATGGAACACTAAGCTATTAAGTAGCCTAGCCTTGGCTTTAATTTTGGCCGCTTGTAAAAGCACGCCCATGGTTGATAAACCGGCTGCAGTGGAAGACCGCAGCCCGGCCGCGGCCAGTGCAGCTAAGCCAGCAGAAGCCGCCCCTGCTGCGGTAGCCGAAACTGCCGCAGTAAAAGAAGTGGTCATAGACGGCAACGCCGGCGCTAATGGCAACAACCCATTAAAAGACCCAAATAATATTTTATCTAAACGTCAGGTTTACTTTGATTACGACAGCGATGCCGTTAAAGCCGAATACCGGCCTTTGATAGAGGCTCATGCCAAATACCTATTGGCCAACCGTAATGCCAAGGTCATCGTGCAAGGCAATACCGACGAGCGCGGCAGTCGCGAATACAATTTGTCTTTAGGTCAACGCCGTTCCGTTGCGGTCAAAAAATCCTTGAATTTACTTGGGGTGCAAGATGGGCAAATTGAAACAGTCAGCTTTGGTGAAGAAAAAGCCACGGCCGCCTGTGCTGATGAAAGCTGCGCCAAACAAAATCGCCGCGCTGACATCGTGTACGAAAACGAGTAAAACCTCAGCGGATTAAAGAGAAACCATGAAAAAACTGATACTGGCTAGTTTGTTAATTGTCACCGCGGCGTTTGCTGTGCAAGGCCACGCGGCCTTGTTTGATGACAAGGAGGCACGCAAGAAAATTTTAGAGTTGGAAGCCACCACAACGACTCAGCATCAGGCTGCGCAAGCGGACTTGGCCGCTTTGAAGAAAACCCAGCAAGTCATAGAACAACGCTTGGCGGAAATTGAGGCAATCACCAAAGGCCAAGGCTTGCTGGACATGCAAAATCAAATTGAGGTGCTCAAGCAAGAAGTGGCCAAACTAAAGGGTGAACTTGAGTTGGCCAGCCACAATGTCAACCTCACGCAGCAAAGGCAAAAAGATTTATACGGCGATGCCGACGCCCGTTTGCGTAAGTTGGAGCAAGGTCAGCCTGGGACTAACGCCAGTGCCAGCCCTAATCCAGTGGCAACAGAGGCGCCAGCGGCCACAGTAGCCACGCCGGCGTCTCCGGTTGCCGCTGCCCCCGTGGCGAGTGCACCTGAGCCAGCCAAGAACAGCCAAGAGTACCAGTTGTTAGAGTTGGCGCATGGCTTGGCCAAGGAAGCAAAATACAAAGACGCGTTTAATGCTTACGACAAATTCTTAAAAGATTACCCGAATAGTGCTTACGCCCCCGATGCCATGTACGGTTTGGGCTACGCGCAATTTGCCTTAAAAAATTACAAATCGGCCATGGCCACCCAGCAAAAATTGTTGGATGCCCATCCGGACAGCCCAAGAGCGGCGGACGCGCTATTTAATATGGCCAACAGCCAGTTTCAATTAGGCATGGTGCCGGCCGCGAAAAAAACCTTGCGTGATTTATTGGCTAAGTACCCAAACAGTGAGGTCATTCCGGCTGCGCAAAAACGCTTGAAAGCCCTGGACGCGATCAAATAGCCTAATTGGCGTAGTGGATAATTAAAGGCGCGTGATCGCTAAAGCGTTGCGCTTTGTAGATGCTGGCCTCGCTTGCTTTAGCCGCGGTGGCTGGGGTGGCAATTTGGTAGTCTATGCGCCAACCGACATTTTTCGCCCAAGCCTGACCACGATTACTCCACCAGGTGTAGCACTCATCCGTGGTTTCTGGGTGTAATGTGCGGTAGACATCGACCCAGCCCACTTGATCAAACAGCGTGCTTAACCAAGCTCGTTCTTCGGGTAAAAAGCCGGAATTCTTTTTATTGCCTTGGTAATTTTTCAGATCCACTTCTTTGTGGGCAATATTCCAGTCGCCGCAAACCACTACTTCACGGCCACTTTTAATCAAGGCTTGCATGTGCAACATAAAGCGCGCCATCACGCTGAATTTAAAGGCCTGCCTCTCCTCGCCACTGGAGCCCGATGGCAAATACAGCGACACCACGCTTAGATTGCCAAATTGGCATTCGATGTAGCGGCCTTCGCTGTCTATGTCGGCCACGTCTTGGTTGCTGCTACCCAAGCCGATAATGACCGCGTCCGGTTTGGTTTTTGAGTAGATGCCGACGCCACTGTAGCCCTTTTTCTCGGCGTAATGAAAGTGCCCGATATAGCCATTCGGGCTTAGCATCTCGGCCGTCATGTCTTCGGCTTGGGCTTTGAGTTCCTGCAAGCAGACGATGTCAGCGGACTGGGTTTTTAACCAGCTCAGCACGCCTTTATTTGTAGCAGAACGTATGCCGTTTAGGTTTAGCGATATAATCTTCAAAACTTCATCCTTAAATTAACCCGATTAGAGTAACCATGACATTGCAGCCCAACAAAGTCACCACCAATGCAGCGGCGTCTGCTCAAGTAAGCCAAGATTTTATCGCATTTGCCCTAGAAAAAGAGGTATTGCGTTTCGGTGAATTTAAAACCAAAGCCGGCCGCCTCAGCCCGTATTTTTTTAATGCCGGATTGTTTAATGATGGCGTCAGCTTGATGAAGTTGGGCGAGTTCTATGCCGCAGCGATTGATCATTCCGGCATCCAGTTTGACATGTTATTTGGCCCCGCTTATAAGGGCATTACCTTGGCGGCCAGTATCGCCATTGCTTTTGCCAAACAAGGCCGTAATGTGCCGTATGCCTACAACCGTAAAGAAGCCAAAGACCA
>SXLB01000012.1 GCA_005777825.1 Methylotenera sp.
AAATTTTAAGGTTAACACGCAAGTAAAATTCACAGTTTTTAAAGTTTGTTCTCTGCGGTGCGGTTTAAGCTAATAATTCCTTGAACTAGTTTATAGCATCGGTTTTGGTCATTCGAGTGTTGTGCGCGCGCCCTAAATTGACGTTTCTTTTAAGAGCGTTGTGGTGGGTGTACCTAATGCATTCTAGGCTGTTACCACTTGAGCCTTTTTGGTTCAGGATGCTGGCTTAGGCTGTGTCCGTGGAGAACTCCCCATTGAAATTCAGGCAGACCCTAGCGTAATTCGTGGTATTTCAAATCCGCTAAACTGACCACTTCCAAGCATTTTTCGTGGCAGGCTTCCAATATGACTGGCGGGGCAAAGCCCGCTTCTGAGGCTTCTAACCAGCGTGCTGCGCACACGCACCAGCGGTCGCCGGCCATCAATCCAACAAAGCCGTATTCTGGGCGTGGCGTGCTCAAGTCGTTGCCGCGAGACATCGAGTAGGCTAAAAATTCATCGGTCATTTGCGCGCATACGGTGTGGCTGCCGCTGTCGTCCGCTCCCGTTTCGCAACAGCCGCTACGGGTAAAGCCGGTAAGTGGGTCGGCACTGCATAATTGTAGGGCGGTGCCCAATACGTTTTTATCGCTTGCTCTAGCCACGTTTATGCCTCGAAAATTCAGATGTTAAATGGGAGTTATAGATTATCATAAGGCCTAACTGAGAAATAATTTGAGGAAAAATAAATGCGTTATTGGCTAATGAAATCCGAGCCCAGCGATGTGTCGATTGATGATTTGGCTGGCTTTCCCAATCAAACCGTCGATTGGTATGGCATACGCAATTACCAAGCGCGTAATTTTATGCGCGATCAAATGCAGGTAGGCGATGGCGTGTTTTTTTACCATTCCAATTGCGATGTGCCTGGCATTGCTGGTATTGCGCGAGTCAGCAGTTTGGCTTACCCAGATAGGCTGCAGTTCATTAAAGGGCATAAGTATTACGATGCCAAATCCACCCCAGAGACACCGCGCTGGTTGAATGTCGACGTGCAACTGGTTAAGAAAACCCGATTGTTAAGTTTGCAAGAATTACGCACCTACCCAGAACTCGCCACCATGCGCATATTGCAACGCGGCAACCGTTTGTCCATTACCCCGGTGGACCCCAAAGAGTGGGCGTTTATTTCAGAAAAATTAAGCGCATAAAAAAGCCCCAAGGGTTGCACCTTGGGGCTTTTGATTAAGTACTTAGGCTTACTTAATTGCGGTGTCTAAACTGCCCATGCTTTTTGGGTAAGTGACCACGCCCCAAGGCAGTTTTTTGTTTTCAATTTGTTGCGTTACTTCCAGTTTGTCGGTGTCGATGACCATGACTGCATCGGATTTACCGCAAGCCAATAAAATCTCTTTATCGTCTGGGGTAAAAGTAAAGTGCCAGCAACGGTTACCAGTAGGAATGTCTTTAATTTTTTCATAGGTTTTCGCGTTATACACTTCCAAGGTTTTGGCTTTGTTGGCGGCCACATAAATGCGCTCGCCTTTGCGGTCATAGGCAATGCCGTATGGGGTGGCACCGGTGTCCACGGTACGCAATACCTTGAATTTTTTATCCATCACTAAGAATTTGTTGCCGTATTCCAGCGTGGCTAAATAGGTTTTACCGTCGGGCGATACTTTGATGCCGCGTGGTCTGTCACCGTAATCGTGCGTGTGAATGGTTTTTAATAATTTACCTGTTTTCATGCTGTGCACAGTCACGGTGTTGTCGGCTTCGTTAGTCACGATCAGTTGTTTACCGTCTTTACTGAACTCGATGCCTTCGGTTTCTGGGCCGCCAGTAATTTCGCGTATTTTTTTGCCCAATTTCAAATCGATGATGCCGATGCGCGCCGGTTCTTTATCGTCATCTTCTGCCTCTTCTTTAGCAGCGGCTAGCGCTTCGGCTGAGCCAGGTGCAGGTGGTGGGCCACCTTTGGCACTGGGTTCGTAGGAAACAAAAGCGTAATGGCCTTTAATGCGAACAAACTCAGGATTTTGCCCGACTTTCACTTGACTGATGACTTGGTTAGTGGCGGTGTCGATAATCGACACGCTGCCGTTTTCACGGGTGGCCACGACCAATAATTTGCCATCCTCGGTGATGGCGATGCCGCGTGGTTCGTCGCCTTGCACGTCTATGTCGGCACCGGCCGTGTAAGTGTTTAAATCAATGACAGTAACGCCGCCTTTTTGATTGGATACGTAGGCTTTGCCTCGGTCAGTGGCGTGGGCGTGAATAGCCAGCGTCATGCTGACTGCGGTCGCGATAAGCAAACTGCTTAATTTCATGGGTGGTTCTCCTAAAAAAACAATTAATACAACTCAGACTTGGGCCGCATTGATGGGCCTTAGGTTCAATGTGGGCTGCGTGCCTGAGAAAAAATACCAGCTTATGCTTTAAGCAATAAACGTACTTAATAATTTAGCTTTTTAAAACAAGGCGTTAAAATTTAGCCCAACAATATGGTTGGTTGATTGCAACCAAGTTGGCTGCAATCAACCAGTTTGCCTAGGCAAGAAACAATTTGTAGGCTGGGTTGTGCGTTTCATCCCAATGCGGGTAACCTAAATTGTCTAAAAAGGCGCTAAAAGCCTTCATGTCGTTAGGTGGCACTTGCATGCCCACCAAGACGCGGCCAAAGTCGGCGCCGTGGTTACGGTAGTGGAACAAGCTGATGTTCCAATCGTGGCCCATGGTGTCTAAAAACTTCATTAGCGCGCCGGGTTTTTCTGGGAATTCAAACCTAAACACCACTTCGTTTTTTGCCTGAGGCGCATGGCCGCCAACCAAGTGGCGCAAATGCAATTTGGCTACTTCGTTGTCGCTTAAGTCTAAAGTGGGTAAGCCTTGTGCTTGCAAATCGCTGACTAATTTAGCCGATTCTGCTGGGTCGGCGATGGCCACGCCGACAAAAATATGAGCAAATTTAGGATCGGAATAGCGGTAATTAAATTCGGTGATGTTGCGCTCGCCCAGCAATCGGCAAAAGGCTTTAAAAGCACCGGCTTGTTCGGGGATAGTCACGGCTAACACCGCCTCGCGTTTTTCGCCCACTTCGGCACGCTCGGCAATAAAGCGTAAGCGGTCAAAGTTCATGTTGGCACCCGAGGCAATGCCTATTAGGGTTTTGTCCGTCAATCCATGGCGCTTGGCGTACTCTTTTAAACCGGCGGTGGCCAATGCCCCGGCCGGTTCCAAAATGCTGCGGGTGTCTTCAAACACGTCTTTGATGGCGGCACAAATGGCATCGTTGTCCACCACTATCATTTCGTCGACAAATTGTTGGGCCAAGGCAAAGGTGTGCTCGCCCACTTGCTTAACCGCGGCGCCATCGGCAAATAAACCGACTTGTTCTAGCATGACGCGTTTGCCTTGCTTGAACGATTCGGTCATGGCTTCGGCGTCCTTGGCTTCCACGCCTATGACTTTTATTTCTGGGCGCACCGCTTTAACGTAAGCGGCAATCCCAGCTAGTAAGCCGCCGCCACCGACGCAGCAGAATATCGCTTCTATCGGTTCGGGGTGCGCATTGAGGATTTCCATGGCGATGGTGCCTTGGCCGGCAATGACTTCTGGGTCATCGTATGGGTGCACAAAAGTCAGTTGTTCGGATTTTTCTAATTCCAAGGCTTTCACGTAGGCATCGGAATAGCTGTCGCCAAACAACACCACTTCAGCGCCGCGCGCTTTAACCGCATTGACTTTAATGGCGGGGGTGGTGGTGGGCATGACGATGATGGCGCGGCATTTTAGTTTTTTTGCGGCCAGTGCCACGCCTTGAGCGTGGTTGCCGGCGGAGGCGGCGATGACGCCGCGTTTAAGCACGTCGCTGGCTAGGCTGGCCATTTTGTTGTAGGCGCCACGCAGCTTAAAGGAGAACACCGGTTGCATGTCTTCGCGTTTGAGTAACACGCGGTTGTGTATGCGCGCCGATAAATTAGGTTGGAATTCCAATGGCGTTTTTTTCGCCACATCGTATACCTGAGAGTGCTCTATTTTATGTTTGTAATCTATGGTCATGGGCTATTTTTAAATGGCGCTTGTTTTTAAAACAACGGTCGCAGTGTATTATGCTGAATTGTTTGTATTATAAAGAAATTGCAGAGGATTTACTTAAAATGGCTTATACCCAAGACGAATTAAAACAACAAGTGGCCAAGGCTGCCGTTGAATACGTAAAAGGCGGCATCATAGGCGTGGGCACGGGCTCAACCGCTAACTTTTTTATTGAAGAGTTGGCCAAAGTGAAACACAAAATTGATGGCGCGGTGGCCAGTTCAGAAGCGACGGCTCAGCGTTTGCGTGGCCATGGCATAGAAGTGTTTGATCTAAACAGCGTGGATGGCATGGACATCTATGTGGACGGTGCCGATGAAATTACCGAACACATGCACATGTTAAAAGGCGGCGGCGGCGCACTCACCCGCGAAAAAATCGTCGCGGCCTGCGCTAAAACCTTTATCTGCATCTGCGATGAAAGCAAATACGTGCCGGTATTGGGTAAGTTTCCTTTGCCAGTGGAAGTGTTGCCCATGGCTAAAAGTTACGTGGCGCGTGAGTTGGTTAAATTAGGCGGCCAACCGGCTTTGCGTAA
>SXLB01000087.1 GCA_005777825.1 Methylotenera sp.
GCAGGATTCATCATGCGCAAATGCAGGTCTTCAATTTCCAACATCACTTCTGCCGATAATTGCGTATCCCAGGCCGCGATGTTTTCTTTGAGTTGCACCATGTTGGTGGCGCCTATGATGGTGCTGGTGACAAACCAGCGGTGGTAAACAAACGATAAAGCCAGTTGCGTGGGGTTTAGGCCATGTGCTCTAGCCAGCTCCGCATAGGCTTTGCTGGCTGGTGTGATGTTGGGTTTTTTATAGCGCTGGGCATAGCCTAAAAATTGCGTCACGCGGCCAGGCGCAGCGGGGTCGTCTATGTATTTGCCGGTTAAATGCCCGAATGCGAGTGGTGAATAGGCCAGCAGGCTAACCTCTTCGCGGAACAGCACTTCTGACATGCCAAACTCCATGCCGCGATTGATCAAGTTGTAGCAATTTTGCACGGTGGCCACACGCGGCAAATCGTATTCTTTAGCCAGCCGTAAAAATTCCATCAAACCCCATGGCTGTTCATTGGATAAGCCTATGTAACGCACCTTGCCTTCTTTAATTAGCTCGGCCAAGGTTTCTAGCTGATTGCGTATCGATACCCAGGCCTTGCGCTCGCCCTCTCGGTAAAACCCAGACACAAACTCGTTAGCCGGGTCAAACAAGTATTGGCCAAACATGGGCACATTGCGTTCAGGCCAATGCAATTGGTAAACATCGATGTAATCGGTTTGCATGCGCTTGAGCGAGCCTTCAATGGCCGCGCGTATGTTGCTGCGGTCTAAACAAGGTGGGCCGCCGCGTATCCAATCCATGCCGCGCCTGGGGCCGGCCACTTTGCCGCCCAATACAATTTTTTCGCGCGGCTGATTTTTCAGCCAATGGCCGATGATGGTCTCAGTGCGCGTGTAAGTGTCTGCTTTAGGCGGCACCGGGTACATTTCAGCCGTATCAATAAAATTAATGCCGTTCGCCAGGGCATAGTCGAGCTGCTCGAAGGCCTCGGCTTGGGTGTTTTGATCGCCGTAGGTCATGGTGCCCAAGCAGATGGCAGATACATTTAAATCGGTGTGGGGGATGCGACGGTATTGCATGGAGATCCTGTGAATTATGGCTACTTAGCTTGAATTGTACCCTTTAACAAATGAAAATTAATTCCTAACAAGCAGCAAATAAATACAATGCCGGGTCTTAAATTAGCGGTTGGTTTGCAATTTCAGTGTGTTTAAGGCTAATACAACGGTGCTTTCTAAGCTGGCAAGCGATGCGCCATCTTTTGCCTGTATGGCCATGCCTTGGATGAGGGTTGTGAAATAGTCAGCGAGGGCGGTTGGATTTGCATCCGAAACCAATTGCTGGTCGGTCTTGGCTTTTTCAAAGCGCTTTTCCCAAACACTTTTGTATTCTTGCCTTAAATTTTTTAGGGTTTCAACGTGTTCGGCATGCTCTGGTGCGACATTGATTGCGGCGGTCATGATTAAGCATGTATGTGGGTTGTCTTTGCCAGTAAATAAACCCACGCATTCTTTCAAAGCGTTTTCAACGGCTGCATAAATGTTCGGGGAATGATTCAAAGCGCCGAGCTGACTGGTGGTAACAATCGGCAAATAACACTGCACCACTTCTCTAAATAAAGCGTCTTTATTGCCAAATGCCGCATAAATGCTAGGTGCTTTCATGCCTATTGATTCAATAAGATCCGCCATGGTTGTGCCTTCGTAGCCTTTTTCCCAAAAGACATGCATGGCTTTAATTAAAGCTTGTTCTGTGTCAAACGTTCTTGGTCTACCTGCACTGGCCACGATTAATTCCTTGCTATTTTTTAATTAATATAACACAAGTTACATAAATATGTTGACAGCTTATTCATGGCGCTAAATAATGTAATCGCGATTATATTATTGAATATTATTAGGAGAAGCAAATGAGTAAAGTGGCATTTATTACCGGTGGTAACCGTGGGATAGGCTTCGAAACAGCCAAAGCCTTAGGCGCTCAAGGCGTTAATTTGATTCTTGGATGCCGGGTGTTAGCTAAAGGCCAATCGGCGGCTAAAGAATTACAGGGCATGGGTTTTAAGGCCGAGGCCATTGCCTACGATGCAAGCGATGAAAATTCAGCAAGCAATGTGTATAACTACATAGATCAAAAATACGGTGAGTTAGATATCTTAATTAACAATGCCGGCATGCTTGCAGAAGACTTGGTGGGTCATAACTCCAGCATTAGCGTAAGCCAAGATGTCTTAAAAGAAACGTTCAACACCAATTTATTTGCAGTGGTGGCGTTGACACAAAAATTGTTGCCATTGCTAATGAAATCGGTTGCTGGGCGTGTGGTGAATTTATCCAGCATCGTTGGTTCACTCACTATTCAAAGCATGGAAAATTCACCCATAGATGCGGCAAAAGCCTTTGCCTATAACGCCTCTAAAACTGCCTTGAATGCGTTTACCATCCATTTGGCACACGAACTCAAAGACACCAAAATCAAAGTCAATTCAGCCCACCCTGGTTGGGTAAAAACCGAACTCGGTGGCCCTTATGCGCCTATGGAAGTCGCGCATAGCTACAAGACTTCATTAAGGTTGGCAACTTTAGACGATCACGGCCCCACGGGTGGATTTTTCCATGAAGCAGAAAGGATGCCTTGGTAAACAAGCGCAGATTCGCAGGATTAAAAGCCATTCCTTTTAGGAGAAAAAAATGCAAGATTTATCAAACATAGGGCAAATATTAGAACTACAAATTGACGGAAACCGTTCGATCCGTTATTTAAAAACAGGGGCCGGCCCCCCCTTAATTTTGCTGCATACCATACGCACGCAATTGGACTATTTTTCAGGGGTAATCCCTCAACTGGCAGAGCATTTCACCGTTTATGCCATGGATTTGCCAGGTCACGGGTACGCATCGATTGATACTCAGGCTAATTACGATGAGCCTTATTTTCGCAGTGCGGTCATGGCCTTCATTGAAAAGCTGGATTTGAAAGAGGTGACATTGGTTGGCGAATCCATAGGAGCGGTTTTAGCGCTTACCGTTGCCAGTCAATTGCCGTCGCGCATAAAACAGGTTGTTTCTTCTAATCCCTACGATTACGATAAAAAATACGGTGACGGTGTGCGCCGAGGACATTTTTTGGCTAACTTTGTAATTGGCCAGTTTGCCATACCGTATGTTGGTGCAATGGTGGCGGCGATGGAAAACCTGCTTTTTCTTGGCATAATCATGAAAGGCGGATTAAGAAATAAAGCTTGGATGCCCGCAAAGCTATTAAAAGAGTTTGATCGGGTTGGCAGGCGCAAAGGGTATCGCCATGTGGAACGCAGCACCTTTGCTGGTTGGCAATCTTGGCGTAATGCACAATCTCTGTATGCCGCAGTAAAAGCCCCGGTCAAATTAGTTTATGCTGAATTTGATTGGTCAACGCTTGCTGAGAGACAGTCAACAGCCAACGCGCTAGGCGGAATACATGCCCTTAGTCTAGCCAATACTGGGCATTTTGCATTTGTTGACAATCCGCAAAAAATGCTAGAAATTGTATTGGCA
>SXLB01000088.1 GCA_005777825.1 Methylotenera sp.
CTCGGTGATGGCCAAGCCGCCTAACATGCGGGCAATTTCTTCCACTCTGGCTTCATGATCAAGCTGGCTAATATGGCTCAAGGTTTGGCCATCTTGCTGCGACTTACTAACCTGCATGTGCCAACTGGCTAAGGCCGCCACCTGCGGCAAATGGGTAATCACCAACACTTGCCGAGCATGAGCTTGCCCAGTTTGCGATGCGGCTGGCACCCCCAATTGTTTAAGCAAGCGACCCACCACTTCGGCTACCCCACCGCCTATGCCGACATCGACTTCATCGAAGATCATGGTCGGCACGTTTTCTTTATGGGCAGTGACCACCCTTATCGCCAAACTAATCCTAGACAACTCACCACCGGACGCCACTTTATTAAGCGGCCTAGGTGCAACGCCAGCATGACCGGCCACTAAAAATTCGACCCATTCCATGCCACTGGCAGCCGCTGACTGGCGCGTTAAAGCCACCTCAAACTGACCACCCGCCAAAGACAAATCTTGCATTTGTGCGCTGATTTTTTCGCTCAATTCACGCGCCGCCAACTGGCGACCGGCGCTCAGTTGCTGGGCGCTGGCTTGATAGCTAGACCAGGCTTGCGCCTCCAGTTTAGCTAAGGCATCGTCATTGGCATACAAGGCCAGCTCAATCATGCGCGCTTGGCTTTGTTGCAACAAGGCTTCCAGCCCCTCTGGTGGCACCCGGTATTTACGCGACAGGCTGTGCACACTTTGTATTTTTTCATCCAGAGCGGCCAGCTTGGCCGGATCCAACTCGGCGTCTTGCAAATAGTGATTTAAAAACCGATCGGTCTCCGCCAGCTGTATCATGGCTGAATCCAAGGTTTCCATGGCTTGTTGCAAGGCACCATCGTATTCGCTTAAATTTTCCAATTTATAGCGCACCTTGGACAACAAGCGCTGCGCCGACTGCTCGCCTTCGCTTAATAGATCGCGGCAAGCGGCGCCACCGCTCATCAAATCGGCGACATTGGACAAGCGCAGGTGCTCTTGCTGCAATTGCAGCCAATCTTCTGCCGTCATAGCTAAATCATTCAAGACCTGCACCGTCTCTTGCAATTCTGCTAACTCGCGCGCGTACACGCTGGCATTTTTTTCCGCCTCTAAGCGCTGCTGATTGAGCTTATGCCAAGCCTTAAATTGCTCGGCCACCTGCACAGCCAGTTCGGACAAACCGGCAAACTGATCCAACACATTACGCTGGGTGATGGGTTTTAATAAGGAGTGATGGGCATTTTGGCTGTAGATATCCAACAGCAGCTCACCCAATTCTTTGAGTTGTGCCACGGTCACCGTGGTACCGTTGATAAATGCTCGCGAACGGCCATCGGCATACATCACCCGGCGCAACACCAATTCACCACTGTCCTCAGTCAGCTCAGCCGCATGCATCCATTGCTGCGCATCCAGGTTATCTTGTATGGAAAAAAGGGCGCTGATTTCGGCTTTTTCGCAGCCAGCACGGCAAATGCCACCCTCGCCGCGCGCGCCCAAGGCCAAGGATAAAGCATCGATTAATATGGATTTACCGGCCCCGGTCTCGCCGGTCAGCACGGTATAGCCCGCGTTGAATTCCAAATCGAGCTGCTTGACGATAATGAAATCGCGTATGGAAAGGCTGTGTAACATTTAACCCCAGTTCAGCTTATTGCGCAGCATATCGAAATAGCAATAGTCGCTAGGGTGCAACAAAGACACGCTTTGACTGGCGCGCTTCACGGTCACTTTGTCGCCCTGTTTTAATTCCATTTGAAACTGGCCATCGAAGCTGAGTTGCGCCTGCCCCAATTGCAGCAGGCGTATGTCTATTTGACTGTCACTGTGCACGGCAATCGGTCGATTACTTAGGGTGTGCGGGCAAATCGGCACCAAGGAAATGGCTTGCAAATTCGGGTGCAAGATCGGCCCACCTGCCGACAAGGCATAGGCGGTGGTGCCAGTAGGCGTGCTGATAATTAGCCCATCCGAGCGTTGTTTGTGGACGAATTTTTCGTCCACGCTGACTTCCAATTCAATTAAGCGCAGCGCACTTTTCACCACCACGTCATTCAGGGCGTAATTAGCATGCACTTCTTGGCCATCACGCGTGACGGTGGCGCTTAATATGACCCGCGGCTCTAGGACATAATCGCCCGCCAAAATGCGATCCAACTGACCCAACATGTCTTCCACGCGCAAGTCGGTCAGAAAGCCAAATCGGCCTTGATTAATGCCGACCAAGGGCACATTAAAATCGATCAAACTGCGCGCCACGCTGAGCATGGTGCCGTCGCCACCCATGACAATCACCAAGTCCACTTCGCTGCCTATGTTGTTCAATGTGGCGGTTTTGTAGGCGCTGATATTGGCATGCTTAGCGGTGTCTTGCTCCACCCAAACCCGTATGTTTTTTGCCGACAAATGCTCGGCCAAATCAAGCAAATCCTTGCGCATTAATTGCAAGGCTGATTGGTTCATGTATTTGCCTATGATGGCGATGGATTGGAATGCGGGCGTCATGCCGAAATTAAATCACAGATGGCTTTTTGCGCAAAGGGAAAGCGTACGATGCGGCTAAGTTAAATGCAAAAAAACAAATAGACCATGTCTAATAAGAGCGACTTCGTCAGCTTGGCATTAGCTTAACCAAAGACACATCAGGACTGTTGCATGCTGACCGACTGAACTGCATGCACCGTCACTAATCGCTTGATTTCCGGAACACAAGAACCACATTGGGTACCGCATTTTAATTTAGCTTGCAGGGTGAGGAGGTCCGCACCCAGTGCAATATTGTCTATTAGATCATTTTCAGCCACATCCAAACAATTACACACTATTTTTCCTCGGCTGCGACTGCCACTAGGGGCTGTACTCAGCGGCGCCAAGGCCCAACGTCTTAACTCTGCATTAAATTCGCCGCTAGTCATGACGTCTTTTAGCCAATCGGCCGCCAAAGTTTCACCAATCAAACGCACCCCAGTGACCATTAGCTGCTCATGTTGAGGGTGTTGCTCTACTAAAATTCTTTTGCTGATGCCACGCTTGGCATCGCTGTAGTTTAACGATGGGAGGCTGTCGCCCATACTAAGCAATTCGTCTATCAGAGCTATTAATGCTAAATCTGGCGCTTGGCTGTGGGCTGCTCTAAATACCAACATACCGGCACTGTTTGTTGTGTCTCGGCCGAATAAGCCACAGCTGGCAAAGTCAAACATAGTCAGTAATGGCCTTACTTTTTCTAACATAGTCAAATCAGCTATGGCTCGCATGACCGTCATCCGCCAAGGCAAATGCAATTTCTCTAATTTAATGGCCGTGTGTTTCAATTCAGGTTGCTTTGACACGGCATCAAAAGATGCCGGCATGAGTGCATTCACGCCCAAACCGTGCATAAATTGACTGCCCCAATGCATGGCAATAAAAGTCTGAGATGGCTGCACTTCATCAGAAGACTTGGCCGGAAGAATCAAGCTGCCACGACGATTGCTGACCTTAACAATATCGCCATCCTTAATAGAGCGTCGTGTCATGTCGTCAGGATTGATGTGGATCACCGGTTCTTCTGCGTGGTTGAACAATTGCGCCACCGTTCCGGTTCGGCTCATGCCGTGCCATTGATCCCGCAAACGACCTGTTAGCAAATGCAGCGGATGCCTTGCATCGGTTTTATCTGCGGTACCCTGATAGGGTATGGCGACAAATTGTGCTCGACCATCGGCTTTAGCAAACACGCCATCTTCATAAAGACGGGCTTTGCCGAAACGGTCTCCAGTTAAAAATGGCCACTGCTGCGGCCCTTGCTCACTTAACAAGGCATAGCTTAATCCGCTGATATCTAAATCCCGCCCTCGCGTGGTTTCGCGGTGTTCGTTAAAAATTTGTTCCGTGTTGCTAAACGCAAACAGCGGGGGTGCTTTAGCTAAACGGGTTTCTAAACGCTGAGCAAAATCCACCATAATTTGCCAATCGTGTTTAGCTTCAGCTGGCGGCGCTATCGCGGCATTAACCCGGGTAATGCGTCGCTCTGAATTGGTAACGGTGCCTTCTTTTTCACCCCAAGTAGTGGCTGGCAACAAGACATCTGCGTATTGATTAGTATCGGTTTGTTTGTAGGCATCTTGCACCACTACCAACTCAGCCGCATTTAAAGCGCCCAATACTTTATTGAGGTCAGGCATGGAGTGCGCCGGATTGGTACAAGCTATCCAAATGGCTTTTATGCTGCCGACTTTGACGGCCTCGAACATTTCAACAGCGGTCATCCCAGGTTGAGCTGGAACGCTAGCCACTCCCCACAGCTTAGCCATCTCCTCTCGGTGTGCTGGATTAGCTAAATCGCGATGGCCAGACATTAAGTTAGCCATACCGCCGACCTCACGCCCACCCATGGCATTAGGTTGGCCAGTTAAGGAGAATGGGCCAGCACCTTTCTTACCAATCTGCCCAGTAGCTAAGTGTAAATTAATGAGTGCCGCATTTTTATTGGTGCCGTGTATCGATTGATTTAAGCCCATGCAATACATAGACAGACTAGGCCCTTTACCAAACCATTTAGCCGCGGTAATGATATCCGCTTCTTTTACGCCACACATGTCGGCGACCATCTTAGGCGTGTATTCACGCACGGTATCTTTTAATGCCTCAAACCCATTGGTGTGATCACGAATGAAATTCTGATCCAACAAACCTTCCCATAGCATCACATGCAACATGCCATTGAATAATGCCACGTCGGTGCCTGGCAATATAGCCAAGTGCAGATCGGCCGCCTGCGCCGTGTCCGTTCGCCTTGGATCAACGACGATCACCTTAAGATTGGGGTTACGTGCTTTGGCATCTTCTATACGGCGATAGAGTATTGGATGGGCGTAGGCGGTATTCGATCCGGCGATAAACAAACAATCTGTGTGATCTATGTCCTCGTAGCAAGCCGGCGGTGCATCCGCCCCCAATGTTGCTTTGTATCCGGCCACAGCCGAACTCATGCACAAGCGTGAATTGGTATCCACATTATTGGTGCCAATCAAACCCTTAGCCAGCTTATTAAATACGTAATAATCCTCGGTAAGCAACTGGCCTGAAATATAAAAAGCCACGGAATCTGGACCGTGGGTTTCTATGGTCGTCGCAAATTTTTCAACCAGCAAATCTAGCGCTTCGTCCCAAGTCGCTCTAACCCTAGGCGCGTCTTTAGCATGGCGCAACTCCGGGTAAAGTAAGCGATCATCTAACTTGGCTGTTAAATGCAAGGTGGCACCCTTGGTGCACAATCGACCAAAGTTGGCCGGGTGGCTCGCGTCGCCCTTGACATCTATTATTTTGCCTTGCTCACTAGCGATAATAACGCCGCAACCTACACCGCAATAACAGCAGGTACTTTTCGTTTGTTTAATCAAGCTTGTTTTTCTTTCAATTTTAAATAGACCATACCGGCTTCCACTTTGGTTTGGTAGCAAGCAACCTGCCCATCATCGGGCTCTTCAGCTTTGCCGTTGACCAGGCTAATTTTCCAGCTGTGCATAGGACAGGCAATTTTATCGCCATAAACCAGCCCTTCTGACAAAGGACCACCTTTATGCGGGCAACGGTTGTTAATGGCAAAGATGCTATCGTCTTCCAATCGAAACACCCCGATTTCCAATGCTTCCCCCGCACTGTTTTGCGTGCGCAGCACGCGTGCACCTAGCTTTTGTATGTCTTGCAAGGGGGCTACTTTTAGCCAATTATCCATAATTTAACCTTTAAAAAAATGTCATGAAACAAGCAATAAATAAATAAATAAAAAATTTAAAATAAAGGAAAAGATGGCTATCCACTGCCATCTAATAAACCTAGCACGGGCAATTAATGGCGTGCGGGCAGGAGCCAAAAGTGGCTTTAACTCCCCATACTCAAGCGCCAGCAACATTTCTTCTGCCGTTTCAAACCTGGTTTTTTCATCCGTCGAAAGGGCTTTTAATAAGATGTTTTCTAACCAAACTGGAATGTCCGGGCGGTACCGACTCGGTGGCACGGCTTGGCCAAACCTTGGGTGCTGAAAAGGCTCAATTTCACCGTGTGGGTATTTACGAGTTAGTAAATAATAAAGGGTCACCCCAACTGCATAAATGTCACTTTGCATGGATGCCATTTGGCCATTAAACAACTCTGGCGCCATGAAACTGGGTGTGCCTGGATTTTGCAACACATCGGCATTGTGGGCGGTGCCGCTAAGCGCTATGCCTAAATCTAAAATTCGCAAGCGCTGATCACTGGATACGTGCACATTGGCTGGCTTGATATCCCTATGTACTATGTTTAGTCGATGCAAGGCACCTAAACCGCGCATCAAATCCATGCCAATTTTAGCAATGCCCGCCACGGTAAAATGGTGGCCACTATCCAAACGTTGTTGCAAGGTCGCACCTTCATGCCAACTCATGACAAAGTAGAGATGACTACGATTTTCCACAGAAACCGGCAATACTTGCGGCAGGTACTGCGATACCACCCTTTTTGCCAACCATTCCTCATTCAATAAGCCATTGCAACTTTCAGCATCACCGTTTAGCAATGGCTGCAATGTTTTAAGAACAAACAACTGCTTAGTTTTAATGTTGCGTACTTTGTACAACAAACTTGCACGGGATTCGTGTAACAAGTCCATGACCTCAAAATCGTCTAGCACCTCTCCTATAGCTAATTTTTTGGGAACGTTTAAGTGCTTACCGCCAGCCAACAATTCCGTAAGCGTGTCTTCTCCTAGCTGAGTGATCCTAATGGCTGCCGCACTGCTGTTATCGCTGCTGCCTTTTTCTATGGCCAACTTAACTAGGTGCTCACAAATCAATTGTGGGTTGTCAAAAAGCGCCATGGCTTGGTGGATGTTTTTTTCCCCCAAGCTATCCCATACCCCGTCCGTCATCAATGCAAACACGTCGCCAACTTGCAGTGGTCCCTCAGCAAAATCTGCTGCCAAGTGCTGATCCAAACCAACCGCCCTTTTTAATACATGCCGCATGTCCGGCCTATCCCAAACGTGGTCGTTAGTCAGTTTTTTTAGTTGGCCATCACGCAACAAATAAATACGTGTGTCACCCACATGGGCCAAATAATAGCGCTGCCCTCTGACCAGCAGTAAAGACAAAGTTGTGGCCATACCTGCCATGTCGCGGTTAGCATTAGCCTGTGCCAGCAGCCAACGATTGGCGGCAGTCAGCACTTTATCTAAGGAGGCTAAAGGCTCCCAAGTATCCGGCGTGGCATAGTAATCGGCAGTCACAGAACGTATGGTCATTTCCGAGGCTTCGCCTCCACCAGCATTCCCACTCACGCCGTCTGCCACCGCCAGCATAGCCCCCTTCACACTCAACTGTTCTTGCACAGGCGTGACGATGCCTATGTAGTCTTCATTGCGTGCTCTAGGTCCGGTTTGGCTGGACTGGCCTACGATAAATTGCAGTGGCATACTAAATTTTAGCCGTAGTGGCCGTACCCCAAGTGGTGCGCCATCTTGTCTTAACGCCAGCCAAGCCTATCATCGCTAATATGGCTAAGCCCGCAAAAATTAATAAGCCAATTTGGTAACTACCTGAGGCTTGCTTAAAGTAGCCCAAACTGGCTGCCAGATAAAATCCACCGACACCGCCAGCCATACCTACCAAACCAGTCATAACACCGATCTCTTTACGAAAACGTTGCGGCACCAATTGAAACACCGCCCCATTGCCC
>SXLB01000089.1 GCA_005777825.1 Methylotenera sp.
GAAAACTTTAACGCGCTTTATGCTAAGTATTGGTTATCGGGCATGCGCAAAAAATTAGGTTTGTTTAACGCCGAAGACGACGATCAAGCCCTGGCCGACTCGCTGTTGCAACTGATGCAAACCCATCAAGCCGATTACACCCATTCTTTTAGGGCCTTGTGCCACGGGGCATTTAAACCCAGCGCTTTGTATCAAGCCCCCGAATTTCGAAATTGGGTGGGCCTATGGCATGCCAGGTTGAGCAGGCAAACACAAAGTGGGGAAGAGAGCGTGCATTTGATGCAAAGCGTCAACCCAACGGTCATTCCTCGCAACCACTTGATCGAAGATGCCTTGCAACAAGCCGTCTACGCCAACGACTTGTCGGCCTTTCACGCCTTGTTAGCGGCCATCAGTCAGCCTTATGTCACCAGCGACTTAAACGACCCATACCAGCAAGCGCCTACGACTGAGTTTGACGCGTCCTATAAAACCTTTTGTGGCACATGATTGAACAAGCACGCTAGCCAAAAAAAAAGCCGACCCCTTACGGAATCGGCCTTTTTTTGTTTGGTGCCCGGAGCCGGAATCGAACCGGCACGCCCTTACGAGCGAGAGATTTTAAGTCTCTTGTGTCTACCAATTTCACCACCCGGGCGGATAGCAGGTCTACAACAATTTGCGGTGCGTATTCTAACACCTTAGTTTGCATTTTTCTAAGCAAAAAATGGCTTTTTCAACGATTCTTAAAAAAATAATACCGTATGTTATGTTTTTAAAGCTAAAAATGGACCGCCTATTTAGGTCCAGAAAATAGATTAAAAAACTATTGGTTTAGCGCTGGAATTGTTTGATAATAGCGCTCCTATCTAAATTTCAAGTCATTTTAATGTCATCCACTACTGGCAATAAAACAAAACTTTCCGCACTGACTTTAGCCGCACTCGGCGTGGTTTTTGGTGACATCGGTACCAGCCCACTGTACACCATGAAAGAAGTCTTTTCAGTTGGCATGCACCCCGTGCCTCTCAACGAAGTCAATATGTTCGGCATTTTATCGTTGATCGTTTGGGCTTTAATCATGGTGGTGTCGGTTAAATACGTGGCCTTTATTATGCGTGCCGACAACCGCGGTGAAGGCGGCATCATGGCCTTGCTGGCTTTAGCCAGCCACAATGCGGCAGGCGATGCAAAAAAACAACACACCATCATGTTGCTGGGCATTCTAGGCGCCTGCATGTTTTATGCGGACGGCATGATCACCCCCGCCATTTCAGTATTATCCGCAGTCGAAGGTTTGGAACTGGCCGCCCCGGTTTTACACCCCATGATATTGCCGGTCACTTTATTGGTGTTATTCATCCTATTTTGGGCACAAAATAAAGGCACCGCCTTGGTCGGCGCATTCTTTGGCCCCATCATGTTGCTGTGGTTTAGCGTATTGGGCGTGCTAGGTGTCATGGGCATCATGCAAAACCCGACCATACTGCACGCGCTCAATCCAATTTACGCCTTCAATTTCTTTAGTGTTAGTCCTTGGATAGCCTTCGTGGCATTGGGCGCGGTGGTTTTGTCGGTTACTGGCGCCGAGGCCTTGTATGCCGACATGGGGCACTTTGGCCGTTTCCCCATTCGTTTAGCATGGTTTGGCTTCGTCTTACCTGCACTCATATTGAATTACTTCGGCCAGGGCGCGTTAATTTTACAGGACCCGGAAAGCGTTAAAAATCCGTTCTACTTACTTGCCCCGGAATGGATGCTCTATCCGCTCATTGTATTGGCCACACTAGCGGCAGTGATTGCCTCACAAGCGGTGATTACCGGCGCTTTCTCCGTATCTCGCCAAGCCTTGCAACTGGGTTATTTACCGCGCATGCACGTGGAACACACTTCCGAAAGTGAAGAAGGCCAAATTTACATGCCACGCGTCAACTGGGGCTTGATGCTAGCTGTGATGGCCTTAGTCTTAAGCTTCAAGTCCTCTGGCAATTTAGCCGCGGCTTATGGACTCGCCGTGACAGGCGATATGGTGATCACCACCTTATTGGCCGGCATCGTTTTCCATCACATTTGGGGCTGGAGCAAATTGCGTACCGGCATGTTGGTCGCTATGTTCCTAGTGGTCGACGTGGCTTTCTTTAGCGCCAACGTATTGAAAATACCCGATGGCGGCTGGGTACCGTTGATTATAGGCATCGTCATTTTCACCTTGATGCTGACTTGGAAAACCGGTCGCAACATGCTCTACTCCATGCTCAAAAGCGACGCCATGGCCATCACACCGTTTATTGAAGCGGTTGGCGCCCACCCGCCGCTAAGAGTGAATGGCACGGCCATCTTTATGACGCCTAACTTAGACGGCGTGCCACATGCCATGCTGCACAACCTAAAACACAATAAAGTCTTGCACGAAAAAATGGTCTTGCTGACGGTTAAGTTTTTGGATTACCCACACACTTCCAATGAGGAGCGCGTCACAGTAGAAGATTTACCCAATGAGTTTTACCGTGTCACGGTGCGCTATGGCTTCAAGGACGAACCGGATTTACCTAGGGATTTGGTTTTGTGTGCTGAGCAAGGCCTGGTCTTGGATGCCATGGACACCTCGTTCTTTGTCGGCAAAGAAATTCTCATTGCCAGCAACGCGTCCGGCATGGCTTTCTGGCGTAAGAAAATTTTCATCGGCTTATTTAGAAGCGCCGAAACCATCACCAACCAATTCAAATTACCACCGAATCGCGTGGTCGAGCTTGGCTCACAATTGAAAATATAAGGCCTTAAGCGAGGACGCCCCATAGGCTGGAGCGTATTTGTTAAGGCTAACTTTAACCGATTGAGGTAAAATGGCGTTTACGCTTTTTAGCCTATTTCGCAATTTAATTTTGGACTATTCATTACTTTATCATGACTCAATTACAACAAACCATTGAAGCCGCTTTCGAAGACCGTGCCAACATCAACCCAGCCAACGCTAGCGCAGAATTAAAAGCGGCCGTTGCCAGCGTCATTGCTGACTTGGACGCCGGCACCCTACGCGTGGCGTCACGCGTGGGCAATAGCCAAAATTGGGAAACCCATCAATGGATTAAGAAAGCCGTGTTGCTGTCTTTTCGTTTGGACGACAACGTCTTGCTAGACGGCGCCAGCACCCAATATTTCGATAAAGTACCGCCAAAATTTGCCAATTTCACGGCCGACGATTTTAAAGCCGGCGGCTACCGCGTGGTGCCAGGTTCCATGGTGCGTCGCGGTTCGTACATAGGCAAAAATGCCGTGCTACTGCCTTCATTCGTTAACATCGGCGCCTACGTGGGCGAAGGCACCATGGTGGACGCTTGGGCTACCGTAGGCTCCTGCGCACAAATTGGTAAAAACGTGCACTTAAGCGGTGGCGTAGGCATTGGTGGCGTGTTGGAACCCGTGCAAGCTGGCCCCACCATCATCGGCGACAACTGCTTCATCGGTGCGCGCTCCGAAGTGGTCGAAGGCGTCATCGTCGAAGACAACTGCGTGCTGTCGATGGGCGTGTTTATCAGCCAAAGCACCAAGATCTACGACCGCGCCACCGGCGAGATCGTCTATGGGCGCGTGCCCGAAGGTTCGGTCATCGTGGCGGGCAATCTTCCCTCCGCCGATGGCAAGTACAGCCTCGCCTGTGCCGTGATCGTCAAGAAGGTGGACGCACAGACCCGCTCCAAAACCAGCATCAACGATCTGCTCAGAGACTAGGAGAAACAAAATGGGCGCGATGCAGAGACTTTTCCAGTTGATGGCCGAGAAAAAGGCCTCGGACATCTTCGTCTCAGTGGGCGCGCCCATCAACATCAAGCTGAACGGCGTCTCGGTGCCGGTCAATCAGCAAACGATGGATTCCGCCACCATCATGGGGCTGCTTGGCGAAGTTCTCACCGAGCACCAGCTAGCCGAGTTCGAGGATCAGCTTGAACTTAACACCGGCTATGCGTTGGAAGGCGTGGGCAACTTCCGTCTCTCGGTATTCCGCCAAAAAGGCACGCCGGCGCTGGTCGTGCGCTACATTCCAGCAGAAATCCCGAAGTTCGAAACGCTCAGCCTGCCGCCGGTACTGGCCGACATCATTATGGAAAAGCGCGGC